>NZ_CAWPKW010000026.1:0-18397 GCF_963888615.1 Brasilonema octagenarum UFV-OR1
TCGCGCAGGGCTTTGGCGTGAATGCTTTCTGAGGGATAACCGCTCCCATGCTCCCTATGAAGAAAGAAGTAAATGTCTAGACTTGTCTAGGTTTTATATAGCAGAAAACCTATCCGTTTAATTAATTTCCCCAGCGAATGGGTAGGGGAAAATTTCATCCCACAGGACGGACGCCGGTCCAGCTCCTAAAAGCGCGAGATCAGCGTGACGCCAACGATCAGCATAAACGTACCCACGCCGCGCATCAAGTTGAAGGAGTGCGGCTCAACGTGCAACAGGCCGAAGTGGTCAATGGCGAGGGACATAATGATCGCGGCGCTGACGTTGAGCGCGGTGTAAGTGCCCGTACCGACCTCGCTGACTAGCTTCAGCCCGGCATACACGGCTACCGCGCCGACTAACCCAGCCAAGGGTGCCCACCAAGGCATTAGCTGGATGTCTCGCAAGGATGGCAGCGGCTTTGGAACAACGGCGACGGCGCAAATGAAAAAGGCGACGATGAGACTGAAAGAAACCAGTGAGGCGAGCCACGGGTTTTTCAACGAGCGATAAAGCTGCGCGTTCATAGCTGAGCCGCAGGCCTGGAGCAGACCCCCGACGATGATGAACAGGTAAATGCCGATTTTCATGTGGATGTAATGGTAACACTATTGACTGCTACGAAAATAGCCGCTTTCTTGAGCAAATTTCTGTGGTTCAGTACGTTCATTGACTTCTCCATCAAATTCACTTTCTCTATCTAGCTTGTGCAAAAATCATGCCAATCAGTATGGACAAGCGCCAGGTAGGTAAAGGCAACAACGCTGTAGACACGTTCGACGAGATCGCACTCAGGAGTCGCCTCAGAAAAAGGCTGTTTATTCTGGAATAAAAAACACATCACTATTTGCCCACGCTTATTACTCTTTCTTTTTACGTAGCATTATGCTAAAAATAAGTTATATTAAATACTTTACTATACTGAGGAGTGTTCCAGTTTTTAATGTCACTTTCTTACATACATTTATTTATTTATGAACGATTTTTCTTGTTAGCTGCAAGATATCAGCCTCCCATCGCTGTTCACGCCCTTGTTCTCACTTCTTGAGGCTTGGTGCAAGATGTGAACTTTGCAAGGAGGATGAGGCGACTGATACAACCAAAACTGATTCAGTGGCGATTGAGTGTATGCCTACAGGACACTTTGCGCTAAGCCCAAAGCGTGCCAAGCGCAACTCCTAACACTGAATAAAGAGGTAAAAATGTCCCAATAGCTTGTATAGCAGTCCTTTGGAAAAAGATACAATCAATTAACGCAAGAAAGCTTAAAGCTTTCAATGAATTTGAAAAAGAGAAGCAACACCAGACACCAATCCGAAGGTTGCTTCTCAAGTTTCCGTAAAACCCATTAGAAATGGATTTCCACAACTATGGTAAACCAAATTGTAGACATTGTAGATACTCTGAGTTACCCAGAGTTAGCCGGACTTCTCACGGCTTGTGGGTATGCTATTCGAGAGCAAACGGAACTTTCTAGGGCTTTGCTTGAACTTAGTTTTGAAATTTCCAAACTGCATGATAAAGAAGGCTTTTTTAATTCCGAATATCAGGATGTAGTGAACGATATAGATTTGGCACTATTAGCTGGTTTGTGTGCTGTCAAATTGACTCAAATGGCTACAGTAATTGAGGAAATCAATCGAAGATATCAGGAAATATTTGTAAATTCATGAGGATGAGAATTCGTATCAAATGCAGTAAATAAACTGAGGTTGTGAAAAGCTAAAGTTTTGTAACCAAAACAAATCTACTCATTGATCCCAAGTTTCTAGAAACTTATCAAACCGAAATAATAAAATCAGTGAACAGCTATGGTAGCTGTTCACTGATTTCAAATACCGTCCAAGATTGTCCAACTTGTCAATGAACGGCATAGTAAAGGATGTTTTTCACAAGAAAGAATTCAGGACTCACGAGCCAGAATTCAGCTTGGGAAATTCTTTCGACTGGCGGATAAATAAGCGGCTTTAAGTCCTCCACGCTTATCTTTGATGAGCGTGGTCAACAATTAGTGGCGGATCAGAATCCCTTACTGATTGAAGCTTCGACACAACGACCACGCTCAGTGCATCGCTTCGCTCAGCTTCAAGTGTAAGCGTAGCCGAACCGTTAATTCTGACTCCTAAATTCTAACTTCTAAATTCTTCTTCAATTTTGAATTGCTTAGCACTGCCTTACAGAGCTTAAAGATTCACAAGAAGCTCACCCGTACCGACTTATAAAAACGAGAGCTTGATCACACCTATAAGATAAAAAAGATAACAAAAAGCACTCAGGAGTGTTACCGTGTTTCCATCCCAAATGCTTTTTGTTTACACTTGCTCCTCACACACACTCCTAGAAAATAACATTGACTTTATCAAAGAGCAAGTAACCTAGGTGACACTTTGAAAACTGATCCTTCTGTGTTGAATTTAGCAAAGCAAAAAGCGCTTGAACGTCTGGCCGTGTTTCGACTTCAAGCGCTTTTTGTTTTCAACTTACTCCTCACACCATATAAACAATATCACAGGTTAAATGAGATCACAATTCTAAAGGGTGACACTTCAGCAACTGCTCTACTGTCTTAAGACATAGAGTTGGGATTTTTTCTATGTCTTATGACTTACTTCAAATTATACATCCCTCTTCGGAAAGATATTTTTAATGTAGAAAGTGACGGATACCCGTGAACACCATAACTAAACCCAGTTCATTAGCAGCGAGTATGGAATCTTGATCCCGCATACTTCCCCCTGGTTGGACAATTGCCTTAATTCCGGCTGCGGCTGCTGTTTTGACTGAATCATCAAAGGGGAAGAATCCATCACTGGCGAGAATTGCTGCTTTGGCTTTTTCCCCAGCTTGTTCTAAGGCAATTTTAACTGAGCCAACACGGTTCATTTGACCTGCACCCACACCCAAAGTCGTGCGATCGCCACTCACAAGAATCGCATTAGACTTAACGTGCTTGCAAACTTTCCAAGCAAACAGCAATTCTTCTAACTCATCATCACTTGGTTTCTTTTCGGTGACGATTTGCCATGTACTGGTGTTGGCTACCGCGTCATCTGAAGCTTGCAGCAGGAAACCACCTGCAATAACTTTTACAGTTTCTTTCGGTCCACAACTCAAATCTGGTAAAATTAAGACTCGCACTTTTGATTTAGCAGCCAGAATCTCTTGTGCTTCGGCATCACAACTTGGTGCAACCACGCATTCTAAAAACGTCTTTGTTAACTCAGTAGCAGTTCCAGCATCAATCGGACGGTTTAGTGCAACAATTCCACCAAAAGCAGAAACAGAGTCCGCGTTGAATGCTTTTTGGTAAGCTTCTTGAATGCTTTGTCCCAAGGCGACACCACAGGGATTCGTATGTTTGATAATTGTTGCTGCGGGTGTATCGGTGAATTCAGAAATAATCCGCCGTGCGGCTTCTAAATCAACCAAGTTATTGTAACTGAGTTCTTTGCCTTGAAGTTTAGTAGCAGCTGCCCATCCAGTTGAAGTCGTACCAGTTTCATACCAGGCGGCACTTTGATGAGGATTTTCGCCGTAACGGAGAGATTGTAGTTGTTTGCCTTTAAGGGTGTAGTGTTGAGGTGATTCCGCCTCTTTGCTAAGGTTCTGACTCAGGTATGCGGCGATCGCCTGATCATAGCTAGACGTATGCAAAAATCCCTTTAAGGCACACTTTTTCCGAAACTCTAGAGATGGTTCACCATTTGAGCGGTGCATTTCCTGTAAATATTCTTCATACTGCGCTGGATCACATAAAACTGTCAGATGAGGAAAGTTTTTTGATGCTCCCCTCAGCATAGCAGGACCACCAATATCAATTTGCTCGATTGCCTCAGGTAAAGTCACCCCTTGTTTTGCGATAGTTTCTTCAAAAGGATAAAGATTCACCACAACCAAATCAATCGGGCGAATTTGGTTATTTGCCAAATCTGCTATGTCTTCGGGTACATCTCGCCGTGCTAAAATCCCGCCATGTATCCGAGGATGTAAGGTTTTGACTCGACCACCTAGGATTTCTGGAGAACCTGTGTAATCAGCAACTTTTGTGACTGGTAGCCCTGCATCTTTCAGTGCTTTGGCTGTTCCTCCACTGCTAATGAATTCAAAGTCAAATTCTTTTACTAACCTACGGGCAAGGTCAATCAATCCTGTTTTGTTAGATACACTCAGCAGTGCTAGACGCGCCATATTTCCTGGGTTCCCTTTGGTGTAAATACAGTTAGTGCAGATGTCTATTGTATAAACCGCAAGGGCACATAGACACAAAGCGGCTGAACACAAAGCATTGGATAGTCGCTATATCGATATCATCAGAGCTATTATTAAAAGTTGGTCATCTTCAGAATAGTTCAACAGCAAGCCCACCATAAAAGGTGGTACTGTTCTGATTTATGACATTTTGTAACCTTAGGCAAATGTATTAGCGACGCAAACAAGCTTTAGCGGTGTACGATGTTCGTGATTGGGAAACAAAACTTCTCAATATGATGAATGTAAGCGAATATTTTTACCAACTGTCACATTATGGATTACCAAGACATCATTACAATAGAGCCTGGAAAGCGTAGTGGCAAGCCGTGTATTCGGCGAATGCGAATCACCGTGTACGACATCTTGGAATATCTGGCAGGTGGGATGACCGAAGCAGAAATTTTGGAAGATTTTTCTGAACTCACCTCAGAAGATATCAAAGCTTGTCTTGCTTTTGCAGCTGATCGTGAGAGAAAGTTATTTGTGGCATCCCTGTGAAACTGCTATTGGATGAAAACCTATCAGACCGAATCATTCACAGGATTGTCGATTTGTATCCTAATTCTGAGCATGTCAAAACTTTAGGACTGACAAATACTGATGATACAGTTATCTGGGAACATGCAAAGGCGAATGATTTTGTGATTGTTTCCAAAGATTCTGACTTCCATCAGCGCAGTTTACTTTATGGTCATCCACCCAAGTTTATTTATCTTCGTATTGGTAACAGTCCAACATCGAAGATTATTCAAATATTGAGAGATAATTTTGATACGATCACTCAATTTGAAAGTAGCGAAACGGAAAGTATTTTGGTGTTGATGTAGTGTGGAACCGCCGCATAACAACCCCCACACCCGAGCCTCGAAGGTTATTTGTGAGTGTCTGAGGTTACTTGCGGCTATATTGGTAGAGATGCAAAGGTTGTCTACCGCCGCTCAATTGTGCCCTTATGCCAGTGGAGTCCTTAGTATTGCTGATGCAAAAATTTTTATCTTGTCATTGCATACTTTTTATGCTTGACTGTCCTTTGTCCCTCGTCATCTGTAATGACTAAGGATTAATGACCAATGATCAATAACTAATAACTAATGACTAACACTCTAGATTTTATCAGCGTACCTCCAAAAACGGGGCAACCACCAAAGGGTTTAATTGTCACTTTACATGGTTGGGGTGCCAATGCTGAAGATGTGGCGTCTTTATCGCGGTTTTTTAATTTACCAGATTATCAGTTTCTGTTTCCGAATGCACCTTTTCCTCATCCTAATTCCTCTGTTGGGAGAGCGTGGTATGACCTTCGGATGGAAAATATGTATCAAGGGTTAGTAGAAAGTAGGCAGCAACTAACAGATTGGTTGCAATCTTTAGAAAAGAGCACTGGTGTGCCTTTGTCGCGGACAATTTTGAGCGGATTTTCTCAAGGCGGGGCTATGACTTTAGACGTAGGATTAAAGTTACCCCTAGCTGGTTTAATTTCTTTAAGTGGTTATTTACATCAAGATGTAAAAAGTGTGAAAACACAAAATGTGGCGTCTCTACCACCTGTTCTGATTATGCATGGAAGACAAGATACAGTTGTGCCATTACAAGCTGCTGTTTCAGCACGAAAATTTCTTGAATCTCTCGGGGCTGCTGTAGAATACTATGAATTTGACATGGGTCATGAAATCCGACCAGAAATGCTAGAGTTTTTACGAAATTTTGTTATTGTCAATGCATAAAGACTCTTAATTTGTCTTTACTTAATTTGGGTTAGCAAAATTTTACGAATTATCTGATAAATCTGTAAAATTTTCACGAAATTATCGCTCGCAAGTGAGTAATATATATTGGGTGGCTGCGTCAAGCGCAACTCAACCCATGCTGGATGCAAATGCTGCTAATGGGAGGGGCAAGCACTATGAAAACTCTAAGCATTTCTAAAAGAGAAATTGCTACCATCACTCCACAAGAGGTGGAAGTGTTAGCGACACGTCTGGAGCAGGATAATTACAGTAATGCTTTTGAGGGTTTGAATGATTGGCATTTACTACGAGCGATCGCCTTTTCGCGTCCAGAGTTAGTTGAATCATACATTCACCTTTTAGATTTAGAACCCTACGATGAGGCGTAGATGTTTCAGAAGAAACGGGTTCTGATTGCAATAGGCGGCGGTATCGCCGCCTATAAAATTTGTGAGGTTGTTTCCACTTTGTTTAAAATTGGAGTGGAAATAAAAGTAATTCTCACTAATTCAGCACAAAAATTTATTACGCCTCTGACTCTAGCAACACTTTCCCGTCATCCAGCTTATACAGATGAAAATTTTTGGCAATCAACTCACTTTCGTCCATTACATATTGATTTAGGTGAGTGGGCAGATTTAATTGTAATTGCACCTCTAACAGCAAACACATTAGCAAAGTTAGCTTATGGTATGGCTGACAATTTGCTCACAAATACTGTTTTGGCTTCAACTTGTCCCGTATTGCTAGCGCCAGCAATGAATACTGATATGTGGGAACAGCAGGTGGTGCAACGTAATTGGGAACAATTATTGACAGATAATCGATTTCATGGAATGTGTACAGGGTCGGGGTTGTTGGCGTGCGATCGCGTTGGTGCTGGTAGAATGGCAGAACCCCCAGAGATTATTACTTATGTTCAATCCTTGTTACACACCACAGGGAAGCGAGATTTGTTAGGTAAGCGCGTGTTGATTAGTGCAGGGGGAACACGAGAGTATCTTGATCCAGTACGGTTTATTGGCAATCCTTCCACAGGAAAAATGGGGTTAGCTTTAGCACAAGCAGCACTGCACCGAGGAGCAAGCGTGACATTGGTACATGCTCCGGCGAGTTGGGATGTACCATTAGGAGTGCAAGCAATTCCTGTTGTGAGTGCAGAAGAAATGCGAGCAAGTATGGTGGAGTACTTACCAAGCGCAGATATAATTGTCATGTCCGCAGCAGTGGCGGATGTCAAGCCACGGGAGTACAGTCAACACAAGTTGCCAAAAAAATCACTTCCTCAAGCTTTACCTTTGGAACCAGTACCAGATATTGTTGGAGAATTGGCACGTCTCAAACAATCACATCAACAATTAATTGGCTTTGCAGCACAGACAGGAGATATTGTCACACCAGCCCTAGAGAAATTGCACAGTAAAAATCTGGATGCGATTATTGCTAACCCTATCGATGAACCGGATAGCGGTTTTGGAAGTGATCATAATCGAGCCATATTTTTGGATCAGCAAGGACAAAGAATAGAAATTCCTCCTTGTTCCAAATTAGAAATGGCTCATCATATTTTTGATTTATTGGAAAAGAAATAACCAAAGGAACTGACAAGTCAATGCCTGCGCTTTGGCTTAAAAAACTCAGTATATCTTTATTGCTTTTTCCCTGTTAAGGGTTCCCTGTTAAGCGCCCTGACGAGTTGTTCACCAGAACAAACCAGATTCGTATATAGCAATCCCATATGAGTTGTGATATCATGTCCGCTTAATTACTTACAATTTTTGACAAGATGATTAATATTATTCAAAATCTCATTAATATGCTTACCAAAAATGTACCTCGTACCCTCTGAACCAAAGAACCAGAGAAAATTCAAAAACTGGTTGAAGCTGGTTACTTTTTAAATATTACCAATAGAGGACAAGCTATTTTTCAGATTAATCCAATTAAAAAAGCTCAGAGATGATACGTCTAAATCCGCTTGTCAATAGTGTTTGAGACGCGCTTACCCTGCTATAGCAGTCCTAAATCATTCATAAAATTCTCTATTTCTTTTCTTGGCGCTCTTGGCACGCCAGGTGCAACAAGCGCGGCTCGCCGCCCAACGCACTGGCTCGTCTTGGCGGTATGTCCTCCGGATACGCTGCGCGAACGATAATTTTTACAACTCAAATAGGATTGCTATATATATCTTCAATTTATGCGCAACGCGTAGGCACTTTCACACAAATCAAATACGATTGCTATATTAAACACAACGGTTGCAAAATCTATGCTTCTTGTTACAAACTAGTTAACACGAAGTTAATTCTGATAACAATTTGTCATAAAAGTAATGGATTAAAATGAAAATTTGATTGATAGAATTGTAGTATTTTTTAAAAGAGTCTCAATAACAATTTATAAGTAAAAAAAAACGCCTGTAAAGAGTAATTTTAACTACATCTTGACTTTTAAAAAAAATAAAATATGTAACAACTTTACAAAAATATTTATGAGCAAAATAGAAGCAGAAACTAAGACTGATAATTTGTGCCCGGAGGCGACGAATGGTAGCGCTCGCAGAGAACGTCCAAAAACGGCTAACTGTACAAACTGTTGAAATAGCCCCTAATACAACGGCGATTCGCTGTCTTGATTGGGACCGCGATCGCTTTGATATAGAATTCGGTTTGCAAAACGGTACGACATACAACTCATATCTGATCAAAGGTGAGCGGGTAGTTCTTATTGACACTGCTCACACCAAGTTTCGCGACCTTTATTTAAATACGCTCAAAAGCCTGATCAACCCGAAGGCGATTGATTACATTATTGTCAGCCACACAGAACCAGACCACAGTGGCTTAGTGGAAGATGTTCTCCAGTTAGCTCCTAGAGCGACTGTTTTAGCGTCAAAAGTTGCACTCCAGTTTCTGGAAAACCTGGTACACGACCCGTTTTCTAAGCGGATTGTCAAGAGTGGCGATCGCGTAGATCTTGGTCTTGGACACGAAATCGAATTCGTGAGTGCACCTAACCTACACTGGCCCGATACAATATTTAGCTTCGACCACAAAACCGAAACCCTGTATACTTGCGATGCCTTTGGCATGCACTATTGCAGCGATGATACCTTTGACATCAATCTAGATGCCATTGAACCTGACTTCAAATTTTACTACGACTGCTTGATGGGTCCCAACGCCCGTTCCCTCGTGAATGCCATGAATAAAATGGGTGACCTTGGGAAAATTAAAATCATCGCCAATGGACACGGACCCCTACTTTACCACCATCTTGATATTCTTAGGGAATGTTACCAAACTTGGAGTCATAGACAAGTTCAGGCACAAACAATAGTCGGCTTATATTATGTCTCCGACTACGGACACAGTCAGGAACTTGCCCACGAAATTGCTGAAGGGTTGCAGAAAACTGGGCTTGGCGTCGAAGTGATGGATCTTACCACCGCTGAAATCCAAGAAATTCAAGAACTCGCAGCTCGCTCAGCTGGCATTCTTATCGGTATGCCTCCAAGTGCTAACGTTGCAGCTCATGCTGCTATCAGTTCGCTCTTAGGCGTCGTCAAGAAGCAAGTCGTTGGACTGTTTGAGTGCTACGGCGGAGATGATGAACCTATTGATACACTTCGCAGAAAATTTCTCGACCTTGGTATTAAGGAAGCTTTCCCAGCAATCCGCATCAAACAAACTCCCAGCACAGCTACTCACCAAGTGTGTAGAGAAGCAGGTATAGACTTAGGACAATTGCTTGTTCGCGAACGTAACATCAAGCAAATCAAGTCTATCGACGCCAACTTAGAAAAAGCACTCGGTCGGATTAGCAACGGACTCTACATTATCACAACCCAAAAGAATGATGTTCAAGGGGCAATGCTAGCTTCCTGGGTGGCTCAAGCCAGCTTGCAACCTTTAGGATTTACAGTTGCGATCGCCAAAGATCGTGCCATAGATTCTTTGATGCAAGTGGGTGATAAGTTCGTCCTTAACGTTTTGGAAGAAGGAAATTATCAAGAATTAAAGAAACACTTCCTCAAGCGTTTAGTTCCTGGTGGTGACAGATTTGCTGGCGTCAAAACCCAAACAGCCAAAAATGGTTCCCCCATTCTCACAGACGCTCTTGCCTACATGGAATGTGAAATTGTCAGCAGCATCGAATGCAGCGACCACTGGCTGTTATATTGTACAGTTGCTGACGGTAAAGTCTCCAAACCAGAGGGACTCACAGCTGTTCGCCATCGCAAGGTAGGCACTTACTACTAATTAAGCTGGGGAGATTGGGAGAGAATATCATCCCATCACCCCATTGCCCCCCCACTCGCTGCACTCAAATTCAAAATTATCAATTCAAAATTCAAAATTAAGAATTCTTTTTTTTGAACTTTGAATTTTGTTCGCGTAGCGTGCCCGAAGGGCATACTTTGAATTCCTCCGTTCGCGCAAGCGTGCCGTTAGGCATAGGAGGTCCACTCATCCCCCTATCTCAGAATCTCCCTCACTCGACAACTATGAATAATCCCAATCCCCGCGACGTACAAGTTCTACCAATCGCTACAAACACGACAGTACTAAGGGCACGTAGTTGGACACGTCTACGGTTTGAAATTGAATACGCACTAGCAAAAGGTACCACCTCGAATTGCTATTTAATAGAGGGTGATAAAACTGCAATTATTGACCCACCCCCAGAAACTTTCACACAAATTTTTCTAGACGCATTACAGCAGTCTCTTGAACTGAAACACTTAAATTACGTTATTCTAGGTCACTTTAATCCTAACCGAATCGCAACTCTTAAAGCTCTGTTAGAACTAGCACCACAACTGACTTTTGTTTGTTCGCTTCCTAGTGCTGCCAATTTGAGTGCAACTTTCCCCAATCACAAATTGAACATCATGACGATGCGGGGGAAAGAAACTCTGGATTTAGGTAAGGGTCATGTTTTGCGCTGTCTCCCCATTCCCAGCCCTCGTTGGCCTGGAGGTCTTTGTACTTATGACCAGCAAACTCAGATACTGTACACTAATAAGCTATTTGGTGCTCATATCTGTGGTGAAGAAGTCTTTGATGAAGATTGGGGCATTTTAAAAGAAGACCAGCGCTACTATTTTGATTGCTTGATGGCTCCTCATGCAACTCATGTACAAGCAGCCCTAGAGAAAATATCAGAACTACAAATCAGAATGTTGGGTACCCTTCACGGTCCTTTGGTACGCTATGGCCTAGTGGAACTTACCCAAGCCTATCAGCAATGGAGCCATTCTCAAACTGCTCGCGAAATTACCGTTGCTTTACTTTATGCTTCGGCGTATGGAAATACAGCAACTTTGGCGCAGGCGATCGCCCTTGGTTTAACAAAAGGAGGAGTCGCTGTAGAATCCATCAACTGTGAGTTTGCTTCACCTGAAGAGATTCGTGCAGCTTTTGACAAAGCTGAGGGCTTTATCATCGGTTCTCCTACCATTGGTGGTAACGCACCAACTCCCATTCACACTGCTTTAGGTACTGTGCTAGCCAGCGGTGACAATAGCAAGCTTGCTGGGATATTTGGTTCTTATGGATGGAGTGGCGAAGCTTTCGACTTCATTGAAGGTAAACTCCGTGATGCGGGATATCGGTTTGGGTTTGAAACTATGAAAGTCAAGTTTAAACCCTCAGATGTCCTGCTTAAACAGTGTGAAGAAACAGGTACAGACTTTGCCCAAGCCCTGAGAAAAGCCAAAAAAGTGCGTATGACTCAAACTGCAGCGACTCCTGTTGAACAAGCTGTTGGTCGGATTGTAGGATCAATTTGCGTTGTGACAGCAAAGCTTGGAGAAGTTTCTACTGGAATGATGGGGTCTTGGATTTCTCAAGCCACCTTTAACCCACCAGGTATTACTGTTGCTATCGCCAAAGAACGGGCAATTGAATCCCTGATGTATCCTGGCGGTAAATTTGTCTTGAATGTTTTACCTGAAGGTCATCAGCAAGAATACATGAAACACTTCCGCAAATCTTTTGCGCCTGGAGAAGACAGATTTGCAAATTTCTCCACAAAAGTTGCTGATAACGGCTGCATTGTTCTCACTGATTCCTCAGCATATCTTGAATGTTCTGTCAACAAACGCATGGAATGCGGTGATCATTGGGTTGTGTATGCAACTGTCGATAATGGTAAACTACTTAAAGCCGATGCAGTGACAGCCGTTCACCATCGCAAAGCAGGCAATCATTATTAGACTTTGAGCAAAACTACACCCCTAGTTCCTGACGCACAAACAATGTGCTATATATAATTATTGGGGCAGTTTTAGTAGTATAACTACTGAGACTGCCTTATAACTGTGAAATGCTGAGCTAAATTTTCCGTATTTACCTCAAGGACAATTGAATACATATTGGTAAACGTTATATCAGGGAAGCATGTTAGTATTTATTGATACTAGTAACTGTGCACTCTGTCTTTTGTATTGTCCTTTTTGTATGACTCAAGAAAACAGCAACATTAAATTTCCTCTTTGGGAGTATCTAAACCAACCCGTATTCAGTCACAAAACTATATTAAGTCCTCGTCGCTTTGCGCACCGACACAGAGTGCAACTTTTAAAAAGGTGTTTGGCTAAAGTTTGTGAGGCAAAAGAATCACAATAAAATTAGATAACGTAGATAAGTTCAGGAACTAAGCTAAATTAGTATTGTGCTGCTTCAAAAACTAACCAACGGATATAGATCATCTTTATGAAGAGCAAGAATCAACCCATCTTCGCCTTATTGTTGAGAAGCGGTATAGTCTTCTCACCCATTCTACTGTCCGTTGGTTTTGCCAGTGCCCAACAAACACCTTCTTCGCCACAGCCTCCGGGACTTTCCACTCCGTACCAGCAAGAACTACCGCGACTGACAGAAGAACATCGCGTCTATCTTCGCGATACTATCTTGCTCAACGTCTGGCTAGCCATGCTGACTCTTGTTCCAGTCACAGTCATTGCTGCTTTATTCCTGCTGCGACGGGTTGCTATCCGTGAAATAGTTGATAAAGCAATCTCACGGCTACATGGACTCCAAGAGTTAGAAAAACAGCTAGTGAGTGTTAAGCAAGAAGCACAAAAACTCATCCAAGAAACGAGAAATATTACTTCTAACCTAGATAAAGAAGTAGAAGCACTTCAACAAACAATCACAACTGAACAAGAAACTTTATCTAGAATCCCATCTCAAATATTTAACATCCAAGAGCAACTAACATCAGAATTAGAAACAGCCATCAACAATTCTAAACAAAACGTCAAAACTTTAGAATATGAATTTTCGGCTCAAGTCTCTGAGTTAGAATTGCAAACCCAACAGCAAAGAAATACAACTGTTGAAAATTTAAGAACATGGGAAGTAGAAGTTGCATCTCAACTGTCTGAATTACAAAGCGAGGTTCAACAACAAAAGAATATCGCACTGGGAAATATCGAACAGTCCCGGTTTGAGTTTGCAACTCAACTCTCTGGATTAGAGTTTGGTGCTCAACAGCAAAAGAACAAGATTTTTGATGATTTGGATCAATTACAGTCAGAAGTTGTATCTCGACTGTCTGCATTACAAGAGAGTGTTCAGCAACAAAAGGATATCGTACTCGGGAATATAGAAGAATCGAATTCTGAGTTGACATCTCACATGTCAGAATTCCAATCAAATGCAGAAGTTCAAAAACACAACCTGCTCGAAAGCTTGGAGCAATTACGCTTAGAATTTAGCTCACAACTGTCTACATTACAGAACCAAGTTCAACAACGAGGGGATATCGCACTAGGAAATATCGAACAATCGAGTTCCGAGTGGACAGAGAGAATGTCGGGATTGCAATGGGATGCAGAACAGCAAAAAGACAATCTGACGGAAAGCTTGGAGCAATTGCGCTTAGAATTTAGCTCACAACTGTCTGCATTACAAGAAAGTGTTCAACAACGAAAGGATGTTGTACTCGGGAATATAGAAGAATCGAATTCCGAGTTGACAGAGAAAATGTCGGGATTGCAATCGGATGCAGAACAGCAAAAGTACAAAATTATCCAAAGTTTAGAGCAATTACGCTTAGAATTTGCTTCTTTCCTGTCGAAACTGCAAGTGGATGCTCAACAACGCAAAGAAACAGTAGTAGAGAATTTAGAGAAATCTGGCGGTGAGTTTGCATCTAAGTTTTCAGAATTACAGTTGAATGCTCAACAAAGAAAAAATACTATTCTTGAGAAGCTGGGAGAATTAGAAGCAGAATTTGTATCTCAACTTTCGGAATTGCAGAAGGATGCTCAACAAAGAAAAAAAATCATGCTTGAGCAACTATCTGTGGTTACACCTCCTCCCTCTGTCGCCGAATCTGCAACTGCGAAAGTGGAGGAAAAAGTACAGGAGGTACCACTTGTAGTCATATCTCCTCCCTCAGTCGCCGAATCTGCGACTCGCAAAGCAGAGCAAAAAAGACAGCAAGTACCACAGTCTGTGGTTACACCTGCTTCCTCTGTCGCCGAATCTGCAACTCCCAAAGCACAGGAAAAAAGACAGCAAGTACCACAACAACCAGAGGTGAGAGAAGATACTCAGACTCAACAAGAGTCAAAAGTTGATGAGATTCTCAAACAAGCAAATGTTCTTTTCTCCCAAAGACGCTACGAAGATGCACTTGCTATTTACAACCAAGCAGTGGAAATTCAGCCAAAAGACGCTGTTGCTTGGTTGAACAGAGGTATGGCTTTAGGGAGGTTGAAACAGTACAAAGATGCGATCGCCTCCTACGAACAAGCTTTGAAAATCAACCCAGAGTACCATCAAGCCTGGGTTGATCTTGGTGTAGCATTGGGATACTTACAAAAACACAAGCAAGCTTTTATTGCTTTCAAGAAAGCAACGCAAGTTAAGCCGGATGATGGTGTCGCATGGTTCAACAGAGCTCTTGCTTTGCAAGAAATGGAACGATATGAAGAAGCGATCACTTGTTTTGACAAAGCCATCAAACTCAAGCCTGAGTCCTACAAAGCTTGGAATAACCAAGGTTACGCCTTAGTAAGGCTGGGACAAGATGACGAAGCGATTGAATGTTTCAACAAAGCCCTGGAAATAAAACCAGACTACGGCAACGCTTATTATAACAAAGCTGCCTGTTACGCACTGCAAAGAGAGGTTAAGTTGGCTTTAGAAAATCTGCAACGGGCAGTTGAGATTAATCCTGATTATAAGGAAGAAGCGGCAACTGACATAGATTTTGATGAAATTGCTGGAGATAAGCGTTTTCAGGAGTTTGTGACTGGAATTCCAGCAGGAAACCCAACAGTAGCAGGTTGAAATGCAGGCTCATGGTTATTAGCATGGAAAAAATGGAGTGGATGTGAAGCAGCTGATCGAATTTCATTGATTTTGGCTGAATCAAAACTAAAAATCTTGAGAGGTTTGGATTAACAGACGTCGCGCCCTTTGTATAATAGAACTCTTGCAAAAGTCATTTTTGCGCATTGTTGGGTAAAGGGGTGCATGTTAAAGGTTAAAGGGTTTTTATTTTCCCTTTCCCTTTCCCCCTTAACCTTTTCCCCGACAACTGCCACGAAGTCTAATGAGTTAGAAAACGAAAGATGATTGTTGAGCCAGAATTTGATAAAGAAACCTTTTTTGAAGCAGGCAGTCACGAAGATTTGTCTAAATTATTACGTGCTTGTGCTTATGCTCTTGAAAAAAAGATTTCACTTTATAATGCAATAGAAAAAATAGGAGTGAAATTTCAAATTCTCATGTGTTCTATCGTCAAAGATGAACAACTCAACAATGAAGGCAAAATAGAAGAAGCTGAAGAGAAATTTTGTGAGAATTACGAGTTACAACATTTCATAGAGGATATTCCATACGGTGTTAGGCTGGCGTTTCTTGCAGCTGAATGCACAGCGAATTTAATTCGCTATGTAAGTATTTCTGAAAACGAAGAAAGTCGAATTTTGTATGAAAAGATAAAAAATAGTTTAGAAGAAGGGAACGTTTGAGCAAGCGCTAACCACAACGATAATATCCCATCCCCTTTATAAGGCTACGGTGTACACACATCTCGCTCAAAACCTCACCCTCGCTTTTAGCTGCGCTAAAATCTTTCCCTCTCCTTAGTAAGGAGAGGGATGCCCGACAGGGCAGGGTGAGGTTCCGAGGAAATTTCGAGTCATGCGATGACTTGTGTGTACACCGTAGCTTTATAAGGGCAGGGGGGATCGAGGTTTCGGCTTTTCAGTGCGTAAGTCCTAACTTTGTCACAAAATATTACAAATAAGGACTATGAGCCTAAAAACCTGATATTAGTACTACCGAGCCATAATTTGACTAATTTTCAAGTATTTTTCCCAATCCCAGATTCAAAACTCATAAAATATTGAGGATAAAACTGGTGCGTCACCCACTATTTTTCTTTGCCTTGCCCCTAGCTACCCTAGCAAGCTTTAGCTACCTCACCATCGCCAAAGCACAAATCACTCCTGATAACAGTCTCGGTGCAGAAAATTCTGTTGTTACTCCTAATGTCCAAATTAACGGCACCCCTAGCGACAGGATTGATGGAGGGGCGACTCGTGGGGCTAACCTGTTCCACAGTTTTCAGCAATTTAATATAAATGCAGGTAGAGGAGCTTATTTTTCTAATCCCGCAGGAATTGCAAACATACTCACCAGAGTGACTGGGGGTAATATCTCGAACATTCAGGGTGTCTTGGGTGTGTTGGGCAATGCGAATCTGTTCTTAATCAACCCCAATGGAATTATCTTTGGACCAAATGCCCGCTTGGATATGGGTGGTTCATTTTTGGGAAGTACGGCAAATAGTCTGATATTTAAGAATGGGTTTGAGTTTAGTGCAACTAATCCCCAAGCACCGCCATTGTTAACTATAACTGCTCCGGTTGGGTTGAGCTATCGGGAAAATTTCAAAAATATTACCAATCAGTCGAGGGCTGTTGATAATAGTAATACTCCTGTTGGTCTTACTGTTCCAGAAGGTAATTTTTTAACACTAGTAGGTGGTAATGTCAACTTAGATGGTGGAAGATTGACAGCACTCGGAGGACGGGTTGAGTTAGGAGGATTATCTGCTGCTGGGACGGTGGGACTCAATAGTGATGGTAGCTTGAGTTTTCCTGTGGGAGTGCAAAGAGGTGATGTATCGCTGACGAATGAGGCGAGGGTTGATGTTACCTCAGGCGGGGGCGGTAGTATTGGAGTTAATGCTCGCAATTTAGATATTTCCGGAGGAAGTATCCTGCAGGGTGGAATAGCGGAAGGCTTGGGGACGGTTGGTAGTCAAGCGGGAGATATTACGCTCAATGCCACAGGAGATATAAAAGTTGTAGGGAGCGGTGATGTAGGGAGCGGTGTTTTCAATAATGTGCAATCGAACGCAACGGGCAATGGTGGCAACATCAATATTACAACTGGCTCCTTCTCTTTAACCGATGGCGCTCAACTGAGTGCCAGCACCAGTGGACAAGGAAATGCAGGCAATGTGTCGGTGCGAGCGTCCGGTTCGGTTGAGCTTGTTAATCAGGGTATCTTAAGCACTGTAGAATCAACCGGTGTGGGTAATGGTGGCAACATCAACATTAATGCTGCAACACTCTCACTCAAGGATGGTGCTCAACTAGCAGCTGGGGTTCGTGGTCAAGCATCTGACACTCAACCCGGTGGACGGGGGAATGCAGGCAATGTCACTGTTGATGTTACAGGTCCTGTTATGATTACTGGGGTTGGGAGATTTTCCAGTGGGATTTTCAACTATGTAGAAACAGGGGCTATAGGTAATGCGGGAAATATTGCCATTTCCTCTGGCTCTTTCTCTTTAACTAATGGTGGCATACTGAATAGCAGTACCTTAGGACAAGGAAATGCAGGCAATGTGTCGGTGCGAGCATCAGGTGCTGTTGAGCTTGCAGGTAGTGACACTCGCATCCTCAGCACTGTGGAAGCAGGAGGTGTAGGCAAAGGTGGCAATATCGACATCAAGGCAGCAACACTATCACTCAAAGATGGTGCTCAACTGCGAACTGCAGTTCGTCAAGCATCTGACACCCAGCCAGCCGGAAGGGGGGATGCAGGCAATGTCAGTGTTTCTGTCACAGGACCAGTAACAATTGCTGGAATCAAGGATGGATTTTACAGTGGGGTTTTCAGCTTTGCGCAAACGGGGACGACGGGCAATGGGGGGAACCGTCGTCCCCGTTTGCACAAAGCTGAAAATGCCACTATAAAATCCATCCTTTTCGCCAGTAATTGTTACTGGTCCAGTGACATCAACAGTGACATTACCTGCATCACCCTTTCCTGCTTGCTGAGTGGAAGATGCTTCACTAACTAAGGTTCGCAGTTGAGCACCATCTTTGAGTGATAGTGTTG
>NZ_CAWPKW010000027.1:0-919 GCF_963888615.1 Brasilonema octagenarum UFV-OR1
AAAATAAACAAGTTTATCGAAATATAATTTTTTTTATTTTTACAGTCAACTTGATTGACACAAGGAACAGATAAATCCCAAATAATCGGAGACATTTATATTATGAACAGTAAAATTGAAGCTCTAGGCACCAGCACAGGAAAGATACTATATAGTAGTGATTGCCAAAATATTCTTGACCTCTCCGTAGCAGAGACTATGGAGCTATTCAAGTCATCTGGAGTTATTCTTTTTCGAGGTTTTGGGGTAACTCCCAAGCAGATGAAAGATTTTTCAGAACAATTTAGTGGCAGACACATCATAGACTTTACAAAAGTAAGCATTGATTCTGACAAGTTCGTCAACTTTGTAGATGGCGGGATAGATGGTCTTATTCCTCATTGCGAAAATTCTTGTTTTCCCTTTCGACCTGATGTTATTTGGTTTTGCTGTACTGTCCCAGCCGAACAAGAAGGTGAAACTTTGTTCTGGGATGGTGTCCGAGTGTGGGAGGAATTGAGTCAAGAGTCGAAACAGTTATTTATTTCCAAGCAACTAAAGTTTTCTTATAATAATATTCCGGTTGATAGGTTGAAGATAATTCTAGGTTATAGTGCTCATACTATAGATGATATCAAGCAAATCTTGGACAGTCTTGATGGTGTCAGTTATCAGTTTAACGATGATAAAACTGTTTATGTCGAATATACTTGCTCAGCTGTGGTAAAAAACAAATATACTCATCAAAATGCATTTGCCAATCATTTTTGGGTATATCAGAAAAAAACAGAAGAAGCAATTTTTGAGGACGGTTCAAGAGCTTCTGATGAAGTCGCTGACGAAATTGAGACAATCTTCGACAAATTAACCGAGAAGATACCGTGGGAAGCAGGTGATCTAGTGATGATGGATAATTCAAGATTTCTACACGGTCGTAAAG
>NZ_CAWPKW010000028.1:0-913 GCF_963888615.1 Brasilonema octagenarum UFV-OR1
GTCCGAGATTTTTACTTTCCAGACTTTTCACTAAAGAATATTCTTTTGGAGGAAAAAAGTCTCTTGCGCTCTGGACATGTCCATATCCGTAGAATGTGAATTATAATACGATAAATTGATAAACTTACTGTTGATAACCTCAAGTACTACCTGTAAAATATAATCTCTACACAATTTATCTATGTCAGACCAATATCGTTTTGAGACTCTGCAAGTTCATGCTGGACAAGAACCTGCTCCCGGAACTAATGCCCGTGCTGTACCAATTTACCAAACGACTTCCTACGTTTTTAATGATGCCGACCACGGAGCACGGTTGTTTGCCCTGCAGGAGTTTGGTAACATTTACACCAGGATCATGAATCCGACAACAGATGTATTTGAAAAGCGAGTTGCTGCTCTGGAGGGAGGTGTAGCAGCGTTAGCGACCTCTAGCGGTCAGGCGGCGCAATTCTTGGCGTTAAGTACCATTGCTCAAGCTGGAGATAATATTGTTTCTACCAGTTTCTTGTATGGCGGAACTTATAACCAGTTTAAAGTATCGTTACCACGTTTAGGTATTAATGTCAAGTTTGTAGAGGGAGATGAGGCGGAAAATTTCCGTCAGGCGATCGACGATCGCACAAAAGCACTGTACATTGAAACCATTGGCAATCCCCAGTTCAACATTCCAGACTTTGCAGCCCTAGCTCACATTGCCCATGAAAATGGCATTCCTCTAATTGTAGATAACACCTTTGGTGCTGCCGGATATTTAGCTCGACCGATTGAATATGGTGCAGATATTGTCGTGCAATCTGCCACTAAGTGGATTGGTGGACATGGTACTTCTATTGGCGGCGTGATTGTCGATTCTGGTAAATTTGATTGGGGTAACGGCAAATTTCCTGTATTTACTGAGCCAGCCCCCGGC
>NZ_CAWPKW010000029.1:0-18009 GCF_963888615.1 Brasilonema octagenarum UFV-OR1
CGTGTCCCTTTGGGACTTACGCGTAGCGTCTCCGCAGGAGATACCCGAAGGGCGTCCGGGTCCCCCGACTTGAGGCACCTGGCGTGGTGAGGTTAAAAATGTACTTCATGCAAATGAGAACCGCTATATTCCCTATTCCCTATTAATTCTTTTTCTCGTCATCTCCTAACATATGAAGTAATTTTTTTGCACCCAAAGCACCCATAACTGCATCACCAACAACTTCCACAGCCTGTACTACTTTCTTGCCAACATCATGGAGATTTATGTGGTTGTGAAAAATCTCCTCACTTAGCCACTCAGTAGTAGCTTTCAAATTATGAATTGGTGTTGGCAATAACCTTAAATAAGTGGCTTGGCGGATTAAGTGAGCAGGTTCACCCTTGACTTCTAAGACGTCGTAAATGTTAGCAGCAGCATCATTTAACCCAAGCTTAAGAAGAGTTCCGCGTAAGCTTACTTTGACAGGTTTGGGATCATTTCCTGAGGCAATGGCTTTTAAATTGTCAGCAATTGTTATTCCTTGTTGATAGGCAACTTGTGCAGTTGGTGGTAATGAAGCATCTTCTACAACAGCACAATCACCTCCTACAAAAACCTCTGGAAAATGTTGTAATTGTAAGGTTTCCTTGACTTTCAATCGACCGCGTTTGTCTCGATTTTCATCTGGAATTGGTAAGTCTTTGATCAGCGGATGGGTGTCAGTACCTGTTGTCCAAATTGTGGTGGATGTTACAAGTGTCTCAGATTTACCATCACGCTTATACTCAACTGTGCTGGGACTTATCGCTGTGACTTCTGCTTCCAAAAGTATCTCTATTTCCACAGTGCGTTTTTGCAAACTCTTCCCAGCAATTTCACGCATGGAATCCCTGTCACCTTTAAGGATTTCCTTGCTGTTATTAATGAGTACAATCCGCACTTCTTGAGGGTTACCTTTAAGCGCTGCATACCAATCTGGTAAAAAATCTGCTAAAGTGGCTGCGATTTCCACACCTGAAGGACCACCACCAATGATTGCGACTGTGAGTAGTTTACGACGTTGTTCTGGATCTTCGGTTTGTGCGGCTTTTTGGAAACAGTTACGCAAATGTTGATCAATGGCGATCGCATCTTTTTGCGTCCGAAAAGGTAAAGCATACTCTTTTGCTCCCTCAACACCAAAGTAGCCAGTGACGCTACCTAAAGCTAAGACTAAGTTGCTGTAGTTGTAGGAAGTTCCTGAAGTTAACTTGACTTGTCGTTGATGCAAATCAATCGATTCTACTGTATCTTGAACAAAAGTTACACCGCTACCCTTGAGTAATTCTGCAAAACGTGGTACTACCTGAAAAGAATCCATCTCACCACTAAAATACTCATAGAGTAATGGCTTAAAGCAAAAGCGTTCGTTGCTATCAATTAAGATCATTGAGTCAGGATAGTCTTGGTTAGCAAGATGTAACGCTGTAAAAAGCCCACTAAAGCCACCACCTAAAATAATTGTTTGAGAAACTGGATTGCTCATAACTGATAAACTAGATTGCTCATAAGATGATTTTTCTCCTATGGGTTTAAAAAAAATGTAGTCAAAGTAACCTAGCAGGCTGCTTGGAAAGTGTCCTATTGTACCAAAATTATTGAGAATCTTTCTAAATCCAAGCGGGTGTGATGATTTTAAGTACAGCCACTTATGCCGTCTTTGTGGTAAAAACAACAGCGAGCAAAATGTTGTAATTATCGCATAGGTAAAGCCATAGAACTATTTCGTACAACAAACTAATATAAGTAAAGAACGTTGATTTCTATAAATGGATTTCAATAAATATGCTGAAACAATTTTCCTGGAATTTTAACAATTTTCCATTAGGCAAAAAGCTAACTGTATTACTGCTCATTATATTTATTGCAGGAATTACTCTGAGTGGTATAGCTTTGTCTGGGATCCTAAATTACAAAGCTCAAGATGAAGTGAGTTCAAATGGTAAATTGCTGTTTCGGACTATAAACTCTGTCCGATCTTATACCAATGATGAAGTTAATCCCGAGTTGGAAGCACGCTTAGGAAAGGATGAATTTGCAGCACAGACTATCCCTGCTTACTCAGCACGGAAAGTTTTTGAAAAGCTACGAAATGAGGACGAAGCCTATAAAGATTTTTTCTATAAGGAGGCGATGCTGAATCCAACAAATCCTCGGGATAAAGCTGATAGCTTTGAGACAGAACTTATACAAAAATTCCGTCAAGACAAAAAGCTTCCATTTTTGTCAGGATTCCGCCCTTTTGATAACGAGAATTTTTATTATATTGCGCGTCCCTTAGCGATAACCGAATCTAGTTGCTTGAGATGTCACAGCACACCAGATGTTGCACCCAAGAACATGATTGCGACTTATGGAACAGAAAATGGATTTGGATGGAAATTAAATCTTATTAATGGTGTTCAGATAGTTTCTATTCCTGCTAGCCAAGTCTTCCAGAAAGCTAATCAATCGTTTGTATTAGTGATGGGAATCGTGACTATCATTTTTGCGATCGCCATATACATGGCTAACTTCTGGCTGACGCGATATGTTGTACGACCGATTAAACGTGTCGTCCGTGTTGCAGAAGCTGTTAGTACTGGTGATATGGATGCAGAGTTTGAGAAAGTAGCTAACGATGAGGTGGGCAGTTTGGTGGAAGCTTTCACACGCATGAAGATAAGTTTAGTTATGGCAATTAAAAGTTTTGAACGATATCGTGGAGGAAATCAGTGAACTATTAGACAAGATTGCAAAAGTAACAATTGCCACTCCTGTAGGGAAAGGAGAAAGGTTAAAGGGGAAAGGTTTTTTCTTATTCTTTTCTCCCTTACCCTTTTCCCTACAACTGCCACGAAGTCTATTGTTTACTGATTTAGGACTTACGCACGAGTTACTAATGAACTTGACTTTGAGATTGCTTCCTTACGTCGCAATGACCCAAGTACGTTATTTTTGCGTAAGTCCTGTGATTGTTGAAAATTATAGCGGTTTTCAATTGCGTCCAATACAGTAGAAACCATACTGTACGGTGAGACCAGTGCTGCAGGAGGGGAGCCACTGCGTTGGAGAGCCAGTACTGCAGGAGGGTCTCCCTCCGTAGGTATCTGGCGTCCGGGTTTCCCGGCTTGTAGACGCCCGGAGGGCGGCTTCCCGCAGGGTAGCATGTGGCGTTCTCCCGACAGAGGCATCTGGCGAATCCGGAGGGATCTCTACACACCGTTGTATATTTGATTGAAACGAGAATCGCTATAAAAATTGATAATGGCTCGCAAATTAGAAAACAAAACAATTGACTACAAATCTAACTTAAACTGGTCATCAGAAACGGAACTCGTCGGGTTAGTATTTGAGTTCGTCACGCTAGCAGATGTTTCTATTTACCCTCAGTATACTATTGGACTGCATGCTTGGTTTCTTGACCAAGTGCGTTCTTATGATCCAGAACTTTCTGCGTACCTCCATGATGGTGAGTCAGAAAAACCCTTTACAATTTCTGCATTAGATGGAGAATTAGTCAGCAGTGGTAGGCAAGTGCAACTGTGCGCCAACAACTCTTACTACTGGTATGTCACAGTGTTGTCGAGTCGAGTCTCACAATGGATGGAACAGTGGCTGCAAAATCTACCAAAAGAACTTAATTTGCGCAATGCATCCTTGCAGATTCGCTCTTGCAATATTGCTCATGCTCCCACAACTTATACTGAACTGCTAAACTCTGAACATGGAGAAACTGTTACCTTAAAATTTCTCAGCCCAACCAGTTTCCGTCGCAAAGGTCATCATTTTCCCTTACCAATGCCAACGAATGTTTTTCACAGTTATTTGCGTCGTTGGAATGACTTTTCTGGAATGTCTGTTGATCAGGAAACTTTTCTGGCTTGGGTGGATGATAACGTGTTGATTATCCGTCACCAACTCACATCTATGAAAGTCCTAGCAGGTAAGAAAGGTGCGGTAACGGGATTTACAGGAACTATAGAATTTGGTTTGACTAAAGAAGCTTCCAAACAACCAGACTTTTGTAAGCTATTTTATGCTTTGGGAAAGTTAGCACCTTACTGTGGTACTGGTCATAAAACAACGTTTGGATTAGGTCAAACACGGTTGGGTTGGTCATCGCAAGCAGCACCAGAAGTACCTGATGTGCAAAGCTTGCTAGCAAAACGTATTGAGGAACTGACAGACATTTTTAAGGCACAGCGTAAGCGGACTGGAGGCGATCGCGCAGAAGAGATAGCATCAAAATGGGCAACAATCCTGGCGCGGCGGGAGATGGGGGAGTCATTGCAGCTGGTGGCGCAAGATTTGGAGATGCCTTACGAAACCGTGAAGACTTATGTAAAATTGGCGCGTCGTGCTTTAAAACCAGGGTAGTTTAGTATGTTTTCTAAAACTGGTGTCCACCAGTCGCGTCGCTTCTCCTCGTTCCACCTTCACCAAGTTTTCCCTTGAAGTGGCGATAGTAAGATACAGAGAAATCCCGTTATCAACCGCCGCCAGTACTAAAGCAGCTGATAGGGTTTTTGTCCCGCCTGTGTAGTCAGCAAGAATTTCATCATCAGGGGCTTGTTGTTGGAGATGACGAATGCACTGGTGGATTTTGAGGTAGCATTCTGATAAATCGTCGGGGTTTTGGATGAGAATTAAATCTCGTTCTGGTTGAAAGCGATCGCCTAACCCCACCTGTGCTGGAATGTTTGGTAATCTGTCAATAACTTCGCTTCCGCGTCGGACTTCGCAAGGTGTTCCTTCGCCAATGACTTGGGACTTGCTTCCTTTGTCGCCATCCGAGGCGATGAAGATGATGCGTTCGGGTTGGAGAGTGTGAATTGCGGTGACGATGGGTTGGAAGGAACCCCCGACGGTGACGAGGAGAAGTTTGGGCATGGTGAATGAGTTTGGTGAAGTTTTTATGTAAGTTTTAGTTGGGTATATTGAGGAAACAGCATTTCTAAGTTTTTAATTAAATGGTTCATTTACCTGAAAATAGCTGTAAAATAAACTAAATAATAGAAAGCTCTTCATCAATCAACACACTTCACACTTTTAATACTCCCATCTTCTTTGAGAGACACAATTTTCACCTTCACCGTCTGTCCTTCCTTAAGAACACTAGCTTTCTTCGGTTCCTTCTCAGTTAATTTAATTGTCCCCAAAATCTCATAAGTGACCTTGTTACCATTGATTTTGGTAACTTTTGCCTCTAATATTTGGTCAACTTGAAAGTCTTGGGATTGAACGACTTTGGCAATTTCTACTTGACGGGATGACTCTACAGGAGATGCAGTAAAAATAGGAATTTCTCCAATGGGAACACCAGCATCTTTGTAGTAACGCATGAGGCGAGATACCCAGCCTAAAATTTGCAGAATGGTGTAAGCATTTCCAACACTTTTGAGAGAATCACTACAAGCTTTCTCGATACTGCGGTAATAATTTGAAGTTTTGCCACTGTGTCCAATGACTCTACCATTACTCACCAAGGTTTTTAAATACTTGAAAAACCGAGAAGTTGCATCTGGTTTGTCAACAATAGTGCGCAGATAGGCAACTGCTTTCCCCAATTCGTTAATGTCTGTATCTTCTTTTACTAGGGTTTGAGCGATCGCATGAGCAATATCCCACTCTGCATCCGTCAATGATTCCAAGGAAGATTCAAGCATAGTCATAATTAGTACATTCCAGATGGCGGTTCGCGGTCGGTTGGATAGCGCAGTACGGCTGCGAGTTCCTCTAGTTGGGGTTTCTGAATCAAACGCGAGTGGGCTGTTTGAATCTTTTCTTGTATAAATTGTTTTAATTTATCTCCTGTCATCTCGTCAGAATCATTGAGGTTATAAGACGAGTAACGCTGTTTCAGGTTTTGTGCTTGTAAGATTTTTTCCACAGCAACTGTCATCGTTCCCATACCGATGGGTTTCCCGCCTCCCACCTTTAAGGCGATAGGATTTTTGGAGTCTTGTCCTAAGACAATTAACAAAGTTCCTAATTCTTCTGCTAGTAAATTCTTGAAGTGCAATTCAGTTTTGAAAGTATACTCTCTTGCGGCTTGTTGTACAGGAATGCCAGCATTTTGTCCTTTATCAATTGCTTTGATAGTATGATAGTAAAACTTCCGACCTGCAACCCTACCTTGAATAAAGTACGCGCTGCTTTCATCTGGACGAGGACGATACAAGGAAGGCATAAATCCAGTGGAAAAGCCCATGCTTTCACACTTCGCATCGTTGAAATCCAGCAAGCCCTGCCAATCTAACGCACCAAATACCCGACTGGCTGGGCAAAGTTGTTCTTTGTTGCGACAAGGTAGGCGTTCGGTAGGTATTTGATTTCTATACTTGGGAGTAACAACCGCTAGAGTACTGTTAGTAATCGCTTCATAAACAGATCGGATGCAACCTTTGAGGGAACTGCCACCAATTGTAAGCTTTTGGTCAACACCTTGTATCATTGTTTTGATGAGGGGAATACGACTGCCAATGTCGCTACCCATGACAACGACTCCTGTGGAGACGTGGAGAGATGTCTGGACTTTTAGGGTAAGATGTAGGGTACCGTGGAGGCAATCGCTCAAATATTTGTGATGTCCAACGGGACGCTGTAGATTTGGACGTTCTTTAGGAAAAGAGACGAATTCATAAGGTTTAGGTGCAAGTTCAGGGTTTGATGAAGCTGCACGGTTAGGTTTGTTTGGTTGTTGAGGTGGTTGTGGACGATTTCCAGTCATGGTTGCGTAACCTCCACAGTCAAAGCGATAAATTGTACAGTTGAGGTTTGATTATCAATAAAATAACGTTGAGCTAATTTTGGCTGATTGTTTTTTTCTTCTTGTCGAATATCCAAACTCTTAGGGAAAATTAGCTTTTTGGGGAAACGAGTTTCATCTGGACGATACCCATAAGCGGGATATCCATAAGGAGGATTATTGGGTTCTATCCGCCAAGGTTCTTTTTTTTCTTTGTTAATTGTTTCTTTGACTGGGATAAACTCATCATGATTGTCAGCAATTGTGAGCAGCAACACTTCATAAGTATTTTGTCGCTTGTGCTTCCACCGCAGTTCACACTCATGATTAAACATTTGTCCCTCAATCATGGGAAAGTTTTTCTCTACAGGTGGTTGTTCTACAATTCCACTGACTTCATGAGTCCAACGTAAGAAATAATAACTAGGTTCACTTATGAATTTTGGGATTAACTCTAGTAATTGAGCTACTGAGAAAAGTTCTTTCTTATAACCAACAAAAGGTTTCATTTAGCGCCCACCAGTAAATGACTCCAAGATTTGACAGAACGCTCAAACAAATCTTTGACTGTACCTTCTCGCCAGGTGAGTTGTACTCCAAAACCCAAATCCATTTCTTGGGCTGCAACTGGAGTATCTTGATGATCTTGTGTGGGGAAGCCATATAATTGTGCTTCTTGAAGTTCTAAAAACTCTCCAGCACCTAAGAGGAAAGTCTTAGACCATTTTTTCTCACTACCCAAAGCACAAATTTGTTGTTTATCTTCCGATAAAATACATCCAGGATATTGGACAACAGCTTTATTTAACTTCACCTGTACTGTACCCAAACCACGAGATTTAGCAAAACCTAAGCCAAACCAACCATCATCTAAATCTCGCAAGACTAAACCAATTAAACCTAACTGCGCAAGAGTGAAGTTTTTTAAATGAATTTTGGTATGGAATTCCCCAGCAGTGCAAACTTGATAATTGAATGGACCGACTGCGACAGAACCAAATACTCGGTCAATTGCAACTCCATTGCGTTCTTCAATTTTTAGTGGTTGAGATTTATCAGGATAAGCATCTTCTATTCTGACTCGGCTGGCGATGGAAGTGTTACCAAACATTTTGTCTGTAAAAGAAGAGAGTTTGTAAATATCGCTAGGTGATTTATTTTGCAGATAATCATATTTATCATTTAATGGGTCATTAGCCCAAAGCAAATTCCAGTTATTAGAATCGCGCTTGTCTTTACCTACCGTTCTAACAATACGTTCTGCATGAGCGCGAATTGCTCCTTTTAAACTGCTTCCTGGCAAATATATAGAACGTCCTCCAGCATGATAGGTTTCTACAAATTCCATATCCGGCTTAGTTGGATCTGCACCTTCTTTACCAGATTTGATCAGAATTGGACCATCAGGAATTAAGGTTACATTAATTGTGCAGTGGTTAACAAATCTTTTATGCATGACTATAGTTTGTTGTGAAAAAGCATTAAGCAGCTATGAGAGTGTTGAGTTGTAATTCGCATTGTTGAAATACGTAATTAACAACAGCAAAGAGTTTATCGAGTTCCTGAATTGTGTAATACGTGATATTTCTCGTAAAAACTTCTGCTTCTAGCTTCCCGAATTGCCAACGATCACCATTAGAAACAATACCAAAGATAATTATTTTCAATTCGTCATTAAGTCTTTGGGCAGCAATCATTTCTGCTAGACATTGCGCCCAACCAGCTTCAAAGTTGTCTTGTTTGGCTTCGACTAAGATGAAGTATGGTTTGTCAAAAACAACTTTTCCTAAAGGAGAACGTTTAGCTAAAATATACTCAGGAAATCCTGATAGCTTTTCGTCATAGTTGAGTGAGTGATGACTCCATAAAATAAACTTACTGCGGTAGCACTTCCAAACTTCTTTGAGGACTGGATAAATGAGATTTTCACAAATAGCAAACTCTGAATTATCAACGACACCATCCCGCATCATGGTTTCTAAGTCTTCTCGGAAGTAGTCTGGGATATTAAATTCTACTTCGCCTACGAAATTAGCTTCGGTGTAGATAACTTGAAATGCTTTGAGAACTTCACCAATAATTTTGTAGCTACTAAAAGACATATTTACCTCTTCGCTTCCGTGTTATTTTTCTTCGGTACTTTAGTCTGAATATGTTCAATTAACTTTTGTACCCAATGGTCTTTAAAATCCCGTGCATCTTCATAAGCACTCTTGTCTCCCATAACCAATTTTTTGAGATAATCTAGTAATAGCTCAGGTTGGTCTTCAGGATAGTCAAACCAAAGCATCTCGTTAATGTCCAGTTTAACAACGCCTAATCCGCGCGATCGCCCACCACCCAAAGGTACCTGTTCTGTTTCAAACTGGTGCAAACCAATCATCAACAATCCCAGTTCCCATTCTTCAGCATTCTCCACCACAGCCTGAAACTCAAACTGTGTTCCAGCAGGAACGACTTGGAAATCGTAGAGTTTACCATCTGCGGCTGTTTCTGTATCTCTGTCTATGGCGACACCATCTCTTTCTTGGTATTGTCCAAACCAGGTATCAGGTACTATGGTTAAATCTCGGACTTGGAATTTACTGGCGAGCCAGGGAGAACCAAAAAGGTGAGAAGCTAAATCTGTATTTTCTACTATATATTTATGTAGCTGTTCTTCTTTTTCTCCTGGTTTGAAGTTTTTAATAGTTTCTTTGAAGTCAGATATCTCTTTAGATGTAATCGACCATTCATCCTCGTTTGCGGGATTTGCAACCAGTTTGCGGTTATTTCCGACGATACCACGGAGGAAACTTTCTACGCGCGATCGCATTGCACCCTTAAAGCTAGAACCTGGTATTAATGGTCTACCTAAAGCGTCTTTAATGACAGGTAAATCAGAACCAATTGGTTCGGTGGAACGTCCTGCACTAATACGTAATGCTGTTATTGTGGTTAGTTTGCCTGTGATTTCCAGGCGGTTTTTAAAAATGTCGAACATAAGATAATTATGGGTTGTTGTTGACATAATCATGTTCTCCGTAATGTCGAAGGTAAAGAGTATTATTTTTCGCGATACAACTTACACGTCGGTCTTTTGGCAAGTCAAAATGGTCAATTTGTTTATGCTTACCTTCATATCTACGTAACCTAATAATTCCATCTTGTCTTAATGCACTAACACCGTCTATCTTTTTAGTAAGTAAACATGAACAACGAGCAAGAGTTTCCTGTAATTTTATTTTTTCTTCTGCTCTTTTATTTTTATCGTTTTTGTAATCCTCTATAAAACTCTGCGCATACTCTATATAAGGAAAATTAAGCAAATTTTCTTGTGAAAGAAAGTAATCTTTACACTGACTCCAAAGAAGTTTTCCCCATGTTGATAAGGTCATTTCTTGACCGTCTACTAAAACCCATTCGTTTGGAACTTTTTGCGCCTCAGACGAAGATTTAAGGATGTCGCCAACATTCATCATAGCAAGTTGAACTTTATAAGGCTCAATAATTGATTTATCAACTTGTACAGGAAGCTTAGGAATTTTTATCACTTCATTTGAGCCTTCAAAAACATAAATTATTTCATCAGCATAAAACATTCCAATAGTATTAAAATAACCTTGTATAGCTTTGAAGCTGCCTACGAGATTAAAACAAATTTGATGCTGACTATGTTTAGATGAAACGATAATTTCTTGAAGATAAGAAAATAAACTTGCAATTCCTTCCGAAAAAGTATCACTACTGCTCAAAGAAAAGCCAACAGGGAAGTAAGTACTGGTACTATTCAATCCTTTTTGTTTTAGAAAATTCTCTAAAATTTCAGCAGCAACTCTACCCTGTGCAGTATCAGTGGTAATTAGTAGATGAGTATCTTCTTTGCCTTTTTCTATTTCTTTGTCATACAAGCCATAAATACCATTCAATTCAGCACTAGCTTCTCTAATATCGTCAAGATCACCATTAAGTTCTTCTTCGGCTCTTTTTTTTAATGTGTCAATTATATCTTTAACATCTTCATCATACCTATCAATTTCTTCACGGGTACAATTGACTGTATCTCGTAAAGTGTCGTAGTAGTTTTTTTCAAATTCTCTATCAATTTGATTAGTCAGTAAACTTGTACCAACCGTAGAAATGACTAATCGAGGCATAGAAATAATCTCCCAGAGTTAATTAAGTATTCACTTCGCCTTCACGTTTGTATTTTAAATATCGAGCGCCGTAACCTAGATAACGACGGGTTAGTTCTAACAAAATAGAATTGAAATCCTCAGTTTTAGCTTCATTGGCTATCTTCTTAGCACGTTCTTTTATTTTTGTATTAATATCATCAATAATCTTCTCAGCCAGTGATTCTTTTCCTCTCCCCCATTTTTTGTCTCTACCAACCTGATAGCGTAGAAAATTTTTGATAACTTCCGTGCTTTCAGTGGTATCAGAAACTCGTACTAAATTGCGAAATTGAGATTCTTCCAAATCACCATAGGATTTTTTATTATCCAAAGCATCCTGAATCCAAGTTACTAAAAAGTCTTCAGCTTGACGGATGCCCTTTTGAATCTTAAGCTGTTTCTGTTGCTCTGAAAAATCACTCATACTGCTTCCTCTCTCAATACCAGATGAAAATCGTTGCAGATTTGCAAACTTCCGAAACCTTCACAAGTGCGATCGCCTACTCCTTTTACTTCCAAATCTTCCAAAGCCTTGAGCCACAAATCTTTTTCTGTTGTGCTAAATAAATATACAGAACCCTTCTCAGTAATCAACTCTACATCTTTCATTAGTCCCCAAGCTGAATTCCAGCCAGAAAGATAATCATAGCTGCTATAAGCAGCGTGAAGTTGTAGAGATGTATCACTAACCCCTGTAAATTGCTGAAGCATTTCCCGTGAAATAACAGTAGTCCGTCGCCAGTTTTCACTCAAAATTGCATCGGCTTGTAAATCGATAGTGAAATAGGTACGATTTTCCAGTAAATCTTGTAAAGAATTACCAAATATCTGATTCCACTCAAGCCAGCGTTGATGTAATTTGTCATTAAACTGCTTTATCTGGTTAGTTACTTTTGACTTGATTTCTACATGTGGGTTTGCAGTTATTTTGACTCTTCCTAATCCTCGTGAAGTTGCACCACCTAAACGTAGGTCTTCTTTATGATTATTAATGAATCTTTCTAGAGATTCCGCTAATTCATCTACTACGAGAATCCCTCCTGTATATGTAACAGGTTTTTTTCTGTTATCTTGAGATTCGTTTAAAACTTCAATGCTATAGAGTACCCGTTCTTCTGAAGTTGATCGACGTCGATTAATACCAACTCGTGTTAACAAACGAGTCGTTATAGAGTGACTGTAATATTTGCCTTTGAGTTGGCTATAGAAACCTTTGAATGCGTCAACTCTTTCTCCATCAGTAGGACAATTAGGATCGTAGAGATGATTATAGCGATCAGCACAAAAACGGTCAATCAACGTATCAAAAACACCGTTATGTTTTGGATCATTTGGTTTGGACTTAAAACCTGACTTAGTTTTAGAACTTAAAGCAGTAGCAGGTACAACCTTGACTTCTGGCTGCACTCTAGTGGACTTATCTCCCTCAATAGTTGCGGGATAGGCATTTTGAAATATTGCCGGATTTTCACCCAAAAATAACTCATGAAAATTGTCACCTTCACTAATAGATGTATTAGCCTGCTTCAAAATATGAGCTGCAACTGCACCGCGAATAACAGAACCGGGAATATATGTCTGGGCTTCACTAACGCTTCCCCCTGGTTTTTGTCGTCCAATCGCTAAGGGAGACAGTGCTTTTATTTCCAAATTAATTCGTTTCATTGCACACCTCCTTTTGCTAAAAAATCCCATGCTTCCTGTTCCAAAGCTAAAGCCGGGAATTTCCAATGCAACCAACCCAAACCCGCTGATTTACTCCCACCCAAAGCATTTATGTGTCGCAGCCCAGCTAAAATTAATGCCGCCGCATAGACTGGCGCACCAGATAGGTGAATATGTCCTGTAAACTTGAGTTGGGCGTTTGCAGGAGAGGTTTCCAAAAAGTAAAGTTTTTGTTCTTCGGCGATGCGGCGACGGCGGTTGATGGTGACACCTGGACGCACCACTTCTGGCAAATTATCTGGTTCTTCAGTGCAGATCAGATCATCAAATATGGCACGAGATTGTAATGCTGGATTCCCAAATATTTGACAAATTAGACAATGATGCTGCTCCTCGTAATTTTTTAGTTGATATTCGCTTCGCTCAAAGTTACCAGTTAACCCTGCTCTTTGAGGACACATGGTTTGCGGATTAGGAGAATAACAGATTTTCCAACATAACCCTCTAGCAATTTTTTCACATTCATGACGCAAACGACCTTTGAGTTGAGAAGCTGGAATAAGTAAGTTTCCTTCCGAGTTGCGAACTATTGGTTTATCTGCGAGTGAACCAGAAGAACCACCTGCACCAATACACAAAGCCGTGTCAATGAGTGCTGTAATTTGATATGAAGTGATGGAGTTTGATAGTTCTTGAAGATTAATCATAACTCAGTCCCCACAGATAAAAGCTCTGATAATTCACTATCTGGTATTTCTTCTATAAACTCGTAGAGTTCTACCATTTCTCGCCAAATGGTTTCAAAAAGAGGATAGTCTGACTTGTCATACTCAAGTGCGCCATCGTCATACATCCACGGGGCTAAATTACCTCCATTATTTTCGTCTTTCGGCTGACACCAAGCTTCTTCAAACTGTTCTTGCAATTCTTTTTTACCTTCCTTCAGCCGTACTCGAAAATAGCGATAGTTAAGAATGGCAGTATGCTTACCTCGTTCTAATAAAGTCCGAATTTGGTAGAGTTGTGACTTGGGAAAATTAGCTTTTTTCAAAGCTGATATTGCTGTTAAAAATCCTCTTAATTCATGTAAAGTGTATGGAGCAGCATATAGCTTGAGTTTTGATCTCAGGTTTTTCGTCAACGCCTGCTCGCGAAATTCTTTGATATTGGATGAAATCATCGTGACGGATTTGAGAGTTAAAAAATCTACTGTTCCACCATAGTATCCAGCTTCCTTCAATTTTTTTGCACGTTCTTTAGCTGATTTTAGTAATTGTTCTGTTAGGTCTTTGGCGTAGTAAATGGGGGTGTTATATGCGGTAATCAAGACACCAATTGACGTGCTGAGTTGACATTGAGAAGGTGTAGCCTCTGTAGGTTTGTAACGATGACATTTTTTCAAGTCAATGGGTTGCTCTGGGGTCTTAATTTTATAGCAACCCTTGATTTTTTCTTCTGCTGTTGGGTTTTCTACCAATGGCACTTCTTTGAGCAGAATTTTATCAAACCTTTCTCCAATAAACTGAGCAATTTCCAAAGCTTTATTAGCTGGAACAATCAGAATAATGTCATCACCACCAATGGTAATGATTTCAAAGGGATGAACTAATTCACCGTTCTCCAGTGTAGACTCTTCATCATTCAGATTTCGCAGTTCGTGAGGATTTAATTTCTCTGCTAATGCCTGATAAACTGCATACTGCGTCGCTAATTCCACATCTTGACTGAATTCCTGATATTTTTGTGCAGTCAGAATTTTTTGTATATAACCACCCATGTTATTACCGTCGGCGTAGATATAGGCAACAAAACCTTTACTAGCATTGGCAATATGACTTAGGCTTTGGGGAATTTCAATGTTATCAAGTGTCAAATTTCCATAGTATTTTTCTTTTAAACTGGGATTCTTATTCAGAAATGAATTGAATTTATCTATCCAACCTTCAACTCTGATGCTTTTCCATGTCAAATGAGAATTTTTGTACCATGTAGGCAGCTCTGCTTTTCCCTTTTTGGCTCTATAACCAACCAGATGTTTGCGAGCCGAAGCTTCCGAAAAATGAGATTCTCTGGGTAGATCTGGTGGTTGGACAATCATTACCGCAGATCTATGTTCTCCTCCATCACGCATCAAGTAAGGATGGGTTTCAAACATGGGAGGATAGCGACGACTGGGACGACCAGAAAAGTCATATCCACTACGACGCTGATTAAAGAGAATTGCTAATTTGGTTGTCAGTTCATTAAAACTTTTACGGTTTTTGAAAACTTCAAATATTTCTGCATCATTATTAGGATAGCCAAAGTAAGCTTGAACTAATGGTTTTTTATATTCCTGACGATACCAATCTAACCATAATGTATTTTCAATAGGTTCTCGTAGCAATCCAAAGCTGAGTTCTAATAATCTAAACGTATCTCCTACTGCGCAAGAATTTGCTGTTAAAGTTTCCTCAGTGTAGCGTTTTTCAATTGCATTAGCTAAATCATCTACAAAAGCAGCCGGACAAAATGCGAGAATGTTACCACCCGTAGAATAAATAATGAGTTCTGGAATCAGTACCTCTGAGAGTTTGTAGTCAGTGGAAAAATTTTCATCAAGCCATTCCCTAACTTGAGTGCACTCAATAGTATAACTCTTGGATGACTGAGGATTTTTGTGAAAAAAAGCAGATAAATCAATCAGATTTATCCGATCCAGTAAGGCAGATGCACCACGAATATCTTGAATTTTTGAGGACTCAAACATGTATTGCTTAATTTTGGTAGCCCCACCGTAAACTAAGCCAATGCGAGTAGTCTGATTCCATAATTCAGAATACTTGCTCTTTAATTCATCTAGAGTTGCTGGAAAATAATCTTTATCAATTCCTTGTAGTTCCTTTACTTGTTCGACAAGCGATCGCACCTCTTCTGGGACATCTTTTCCATCATTCAAAGCCTGTCGCATTTGCTTTAAAACAGCTATATCAAACTTGGGTTGTCGCTTGTCTCCCCAAGCCAAACACCAGCTAATAGCTGTTGTGATGCTGTGTTGAGAATTTGTCATAATTTACTATTTCAAACTTTTAATACTTTGCAGTCCACTTCAGCCCAGACATAGTACGGGCGTGAGTACACTCATAATTCCAAGTAGCTTTTTATCGACTGCTATTATGTCATACTGGTGGAAAATACTTATTCCACCAGCCGAAAATCCGTATCAAACCTTATTGGGCTTTAGTCTGAGTCAGATAGTTTTTGAAAAATCTTAACTCCAACAAAATCAAAACCCTCTCCTGAGACTCTGTCATAACTTTAACTCCGCTTTCCATTTCCACTCCAAGCCAATACGTTTGCAAACAAGAGCAAAGTCTAGATTCAACTCTAGATTCTTAGATAGGACTTCAATCAGGCGTGTCAAAACATTCTCAGTTGATTTTGCAACTGAGTTTACAGCAGAAATCTTATTCATTGAGGAATCCTGGTTTGTGGCGAGGGATTCCTGATTTTGGGGTAGCACTTGTAGCGATGCTACAGGCAAGATACTTATAGTAGTCAGCGTTGGTTGCGGTATTGCTGGTATGGTTACCCAGTTTGATGACTGTCCGCCTGCTTGCAACAAAGCGTTGTTGCCATTCTTGCAATTCAACGCTATCCAGGAATTGAAGCTTGTTGAGTGTCTTCCTGGAGTGTTTCCGTAATAAGAAATTGTCATTTACTTTCCTTCTAAAAATCGCTCGTCTCACGTATCCTGAATAGTTCCGTCAGTTTACTGGTTTCATCCATCTGGGATTTCCATGTCTTTCTCCTTTGAACATTACTTTAGATTGTAATAGACCAATTCTGGTTTGCCCGTAATTTACCGTAATTTTATATACTTTGTATAGATATTAACCTCGTGATTTAGCAAGTACACTAATCAGCTATATTTACAATATTTTTAGCTAAAAGTTGTATATTGATTCTTAACAAGATAAACTTAAAGTGGAAACAGTAAACTACGAGGTTAAACCACAATTCAGTAACTTCCTCGCAAGGGGATTGAAACTCGCTGTCTCATGTATATATGACTTGTTCAGTCAGTGTTCAATACTTCCCCGCAAGGGGACACAAACCCAAGACTGTACCTAAATACCCGATGACAAGGGTGGGTTGGGTGAATGCGCGATTTATAAGCGATTAAGCGAACTTGATATAATTTGTTTAACCACGAGGAGGGTTAAGGCGCTTTTTAAATTCTTGCGCTCTTCGGTGATCAGGAATTTTTTCTACTAAAACTTCTACCAATTGCTCTGGTGTTATTTGTGGATTTTTATTCAAAGTGTCTTCAAGAACAAAACTGGCGAAGGGACCTACAAAACTAGTTAGTTCTCGCCGACAATACTCCACAAACTCTGGCTTGATGCTAGTCGTACTTTCTGCTTGGAATTCGTTGGCTTTTTCTGTATTTTGCCTGGGTTGTTGTGATTTTTGATTAAACTGTTTACTTTCTTCAGACAGTTTAGTCTGTGGTAGTTCAAGCCTTGGAGCAGGGTGAGGATGAATTGGTACGTTTTGAGGTGATTGTGTCACAATACCACCAGATAAACCTTGTGACTGAAACAGATTCAAAACTTCTCTGGCTGATTGATAACGGTCGGCTGGTCTTTCCGCCACCATTTTATCCAATATCTGAGTGAGAAAATCACTAACTTTAACGTAAGATTTCCATTGCCACTGAAAAGACTGATCTATCAGCAAACGTGGCATTTTTCCAGTCAGAAGAACAATAGCAGAAACACCCAGTGCATAGAGGTCGCTACAGGGGTAGCAGCGTCCCATACGAATCTGTTCTGGTGGAGAATAACCTACTTTTCCAACTACTGAACCAGCAACAGAGTACGAAGAATTTGAAGAATCACCCGCCAGAATTTGAGTGAATTTTTGCTTAACGATTCCAAAATCAATCAGTACAGGTTTAGAAAGCTTATGGGAAAACATCACATTGTCTGGTGAAATATCCCGATGAATGATATTGCGTTGATGGATATACTCTAAAACTGGCAACAAATCCAATAACCACTGAATAACTTCTGCCTCGGAAAATGGCTTTCGTTTTGTTGAAAGGCGATCGCGCAAAAGTTGAGAGTAACTATCACCTTCAACATATTCCTGGACTATAAATATCCGCTCTTTCTCGGTTAACCAAGCCAGAAACTTAGGAATCTGGGGATGATTGAGTTGGTATAAAGTTTTCGCTTCACGCTCGAATAACTCACGGGATTTGACAAGTACGGCTTCTGCTGTGTTTGCAGGGACAAATTCTTTGAGGACGCAATAATCCCCGAAACGTTGAGTGTCAACTGCTAAGTAAGTTCTTCCAAAGCCTCCCTGTCCAAGAAGTCTTTGAATTTGATAGCGACGGTCATCGGGTAGTAGGTGCCGCCTTTGACCGTGGCGTCGTTGGCGACCACC
>NZ_CAWPKW010000030.1:0-17637 GCF_963888615.1 Brasilonema octagenarum UFV-OR1
GGAGCCAGTGCTGAAGACGGGTTTCCCGTCGCAGGCATCTGGCGTTGGGGTTCCCGAGCCACTGCGTTGGGCGGCTGTGCCGACTTGTAGCATGTGGCGTCCCGTTGTAGGACCTGGCGTTCTCCCGACCTAGGCATGTGGCGTCCGCACTGGCTCCTCCACAGGCGACTGGCGTTCGCCCAAGCCGCGTGCGCTTTGCGCATACCCGGACGGTTTTATATCGCTAGTTAAAGGCTTTCCACAAAATATCTATCGTTGAAATTCTTGATTTGACAAGGATTATGACGACTGACGTCACGACTTCTGAATTCTTACCTTTTGACTTGTTACCTTCAGTTTTGATTTCCCCCTCATGGGGCGCTCACATCTTGCACCAAGAAAAATTGATAATGTTTAGTCAGTGAGTATTAAACCAAAAATCTTTCCTATATTGAGCTAAGAATTGCCAAGAAAAATCATGTAACTTACCCTTACATTTTTTTTACTTCTACGCTTTTCTACTGATAGGTGCAAGATATTAGTTAAGTTACATTTGTTACGGACAGGGTGGGTTCATAAAAAATTCAAAAATCAAAAAAGAAAAAAATCAAAAATTTTTGAATTTAACTGTCCTTTACAGTTTATACTCCCATGACCTCACATTTTTTTACTGGAGGTAAATCCCTTGAAGTCAACAGCCAAAAAAATTGCAATTGCAGTATCATCAATTACAGCAATACTAACCACATGTCAATCCGCTTCAGCCCAGCTCGTGCTTGGACGCTATGGTATTCAACCAGGGCTGGAGCAAAACTACCTTCAATACCAGCTATCGGGCAGAGATTTGACCCAAATGCGAGGTATTGCTGGATGTAGTGTAGGATTTGGTGCCTCTTGTAACAAAGCAGGAGCAGTCTTCCAGAAATTAGTTCAGTCAAATGGTGGGCCAAGCTACGAGCAGTTGCTAATGCGAGCTGCTGGTGGGGAACAAAACTACCGTAATTTTGCTTCCCTTTACGGAAACGATCCGGGTATTTCTCAGATACCCTACGCCTCATTCTGGCAGAACGACAACCCTAATATCGTGGACGGGTATCGCTATCTGTTTGGACAAACAGTCAGTCAAACTCCCCAAGAAGGTTTGGGACAAGTGACCAAAAACTTCTATTGGGCACCTAGTGGTGGTGGAAACTCACTCGATCCACGTAATGGGTTGCTAGATTTTAAATACGCTTATGGGCGTCTGTTGCTTGAAGAGGTGGCAAAAATTCCCAATGCACAGCAGCAGATTCAATCTTTGGGTTTAGGACCAGAACTGACCAAGTTTTACTCCCAAAAACTTTCCAATTCGATGCGTGTGTTGAACTCTGGTGATCAAGAGTCTCTCAAAGAGACAATTCTCAAAGACCTTTCGATGCCATATTCACCAGAAGCTGCAGAATTCGGACGTCCAAATCTTGGCATTCCAGGCGGTGATTCGCTGATTGGGGAAACTCTTCCTGGAGATACCTTTTTTGGGACAACTCCAGTATCATTGCAGCCAGAAGGAATAGGGATTGATGTTCCCTCCAACCTTGCAGAAGATGTCGTGTTGCAACAAGGATCATCAGGGAGCTCATTTCCCACCTGGCCTCTAGGTGGTCTTGGCTTGCTCTTACTTCTTCTCGCTTTTGGTGGTGGAGGTAGTTCTTCCGGTCGGGGATCAGGTACACCAACAGGTACACCCCTACTTAGCACTCCACCTTCCTCTGGTGGTGGATCTGTTCCTCCTTCAGGCGGTAGTTCTGGTGGTGGATCTATTCCTCCTTCAGGCGGTGGTTCTGGTGGTAACAATCAAATCATAGAAGTACCACCCACTCCCCCGGTGAATTTTCCACCGGGACAGGAAGTTAAGAAGGTACCCGAGCCAACAACAACAATAACACCGCTTGTTGCGCTGATAATTATATTGTTGTTGGTTGGTTATGGACAGCGACGTAGCCAGAGAATGATTTTTAGACGTAAAGTTACGCCATCTAACTTCCCAACCAAGTTGACCAAGACGGACACCGAGTACTGGGTTCGTTAATTTATCTGATACTATTGGCGAATTCTACGTAGGGGAGTCAGTGCTCGAAAGCGGGCTTCGACCGTCAGCTCAGCCGAACGGTTTCACAGGCTTAGACCCCCGGAGGGTTTTCCCTAGGGTACGGTAATATAAGCGTGTTGGGCACTCTCCACTCACGGCACGCGAATCACATAGAAAGCTAGACACTGCTCATCCCACAAATCAAGATTTTCAGTAATTAGCGCTCCAACATCATTGTGCATCTGTGGTTGTAAATAAGCGCGATTCTCACCTGCATAGAATATATGCAGCTCGGAAGGGGTACGGCATTGCCGTGCCCCTATACCAGCAGAATCGGTGTAGGCGACTACGCGAATCATTAGAGAAAAGTTATGTAAGTTGTCTTAAATAAATCTATCTAATGGTGATGTAGACCCAAAGAAATCACAAGTAAACTCTTGGTGCGTTCTTTTCTTAAAAAAATATTTTTTATGGTTGATAGCTATATTATTGATTTACTTGTCATTGGGTCATTGCTATTATTTGTCACCTTATTATCCGGATGGATTTCGCGTTTACCTCTTTCCTTCGCCATCATCTACCTAATAGTAGGTATTTTATTAGGTCCTTATGGTTTTGGACTGATTCAATTACGCCGTGCTGGAGTATTTAACGCTGAGGTGTTAGAACGGCTGGCAGAATTTGTCGTGATTATATCTGTCTTTAGCTGTGGTTTAAAAATTGTACGTCCGCTCAAATTTAGAGCTTGGAATATTACGACGCGACTTATTGTTTTTTTGATGCCAATTTCAATTTTTGGGTTGGCAGTTGTAGGTAAACTCTTTTTAGGGATGGATTGGGGAGAGGCTATCTTATTGGGAGCGATTCTTGCACCAACTGATCCAGTCTTAGCTTCAGAAGTTCAACTGAGTGATACGAATGATAAAGATGAATTGCGCTTTGGTTTAACGTCCGAAGGCGGTCTAAATGATGCCTTAGCTTTTCCTTTTGTTTATTTTGGAATTCATGCTTTAAAAGATAACAACTGGAATAACTGGCTGAAACAGTGGGTTGCAGTTGATATAATTTGGGCTATTGCTGCTGGTGTTGTAATGGGCTTTATCGTTGCCAAAGCAGTTGTTTGGATTGAGAAAAAAATCCAAAATAAGCATCGTGTTGATGAAATTATGGAAGATTTTATAGCCCTTGGTACAATTTTGCTAACTTACTCTCTAACAGAAATTGTTAACGGGTATGGATTCCTTGCTGTATTTATTGCAGGGCTAGTATTCCAACGGAGTTATGGAAATTCCGAAAAACCACTGGCACAGTTAGAATTTATAGAGAGATTGGAAAAACTTTTAGAAGTTGGGACAATTTTAATATTGGGGACGATTTTATTAGTCAAGCCAATGCTAAATTATGCTAGCCAATCTTTATTAGTGATAGTCTTATTATTCCTAGTCATCCGACCTGTAGGAGCCTGGATTAGCACAATTGCTGGAAATTCCCGAAAAGCGTACCGTCGTCGAACTTGGTATTCAGGAACTCGTTTGTTATTCGGTTGGTTTGGTATTCGTGGTGTTGGCTCTTTATATTATCTTTCATATGCCTTTGGCAAAGGTCTAAAAGGTGAAATAGGTGAGCAAATAAGTTGGATAACTTACACCACTATTGTTGTTTCCGTGATTGTGCACGGAATCACTTCAACTCCATTAATGAATTGGTATGAGCGTAATCTTGCCAAGCACGAAAATTCCTGTTCTCCAGCTACCATTGATGAATTTCAATGAGGCATAACCGAGAGAGGTTTTAAGTTCTCTGGTTAAGATGATGGTTACACGTGCCTGATTTTTTAGCGCTCTGGATCGGCTTTTTCTGGTTTATACGTTCAGTTTTCCCGAAATCTGAACGTATAACCTATCTTATGCTTAGGTGCGTTGTGTTATGTCTGCTTACTATCGCAACGTTTATCTATTCTCTAGTTAAAAGCATCCTTAATGCTATCAACAGTGCGTTCAATTACATTCTTTGTGTTGTCTACAGCTTCTTTAGTCCGAGCTGCATCTTCATCTGCTCTTTTCTCAATTGTCTTCGCATCTGTCTTTGCTTTGCGCTCAAGAATACTACCATTATCGGTTGCTTGATCAACTCGCTCAGCATTTTTGTTTGCAGTTTCCTTAACCTTATCTTTCGTATCTTCAATGAAACCTTTGGCTCGTCCAGCATCTTCACTGGTTTTGTCTTTAACCTGGTCTGCTGTTGCGATTAAGTTTGTAGCAGGATTAGCCATTGCTGCGGTGTTCGAGAAAAACGCACCTTGCCAAACGAAGGCGATCGCCGACACACAAAACACAGTTGTAGCCAGAAAGCGTCCTACAGTGGAAAGCCGTTTTATCACATTATTCAATTTCATTGAATACAAGCTCCATTTTTATTTAGCATCCTATTTTTACTTCATCTGGCTGCGAAGTCAAATCGTTCCATAGACAGAGGTTCTCCCGTCATAAGTTGTGGATTGAGGCATTGTCCTGTACGATTACCCTAATACCTCCAATCCTCCGGGGAAGACCGGAGGGCGTTAGAAACCCTACTAATACCGTTTCACTTTAAAGTTGATACATATGGCGAAGTAGGAGAAGTAGGGGAAGTAGGAGAGTCAAATGTATCAGGATTTTTGTGAAAGGGTATAAGAGCGCTCCTCTCACGGTTCGGGTTATGGCAAACATTGACTTAGCGCGGTACTTGCTTGTCAACATGCTAATGGCGGTTATTTCTCAATAACCGCCGCTAGCGCGAACAAAGGTTTCAGACACAATAGCTAGTAAAATCACGAATTGCTAAAAGCTTTCAGATAAACCATATCAAACTACATATTTTGAATTTGGTAACCCGGGAGTTATACCATATAACGCTGGTATTCTGATAAATTTAAGGAACTATCAGAAATACCAGGATCGCCACCAAACCATGCTTCATCTAAGTCGTGTTCAGTAAATGTATAGCCCAGAGTAGAAGCAAAATGAACAATTTTGGTTTTATCCCAATCCCAAATACCAAATAAGCCTTTAACGCAGCACTTCTGGTGATACTGCTCATAAATGGCTTGATCCGACATCAAAACCTCGTAAAAAGCATTTACCTGATCCAGTGACATAATTTTTTCTGTCCAGTAATAAAAGTTACATTGATTAACAAAACAATTCCGGTTTTAATAATTTTTTCAACAGTTGTGAGTGGTCATACGGACGAATTTTGAAGACGTTGATTACAATCTATTGTTTCTTGACATCTTACTACTGACATCTATACAAATGGTAATTTAAAGTTTGAACTGAAGGCGAAAACAGGAAAAATGAAGTATAAAATATTTTATTACTTTGGACATCTATGTGTCCTATCCTTCATTTTTCATTCTTAATGGGTTATTTGTGATGCAGTACAAGGTTGTACTTCATCCCTAAAAAGCCAGCCTTGAGTTCCATCAGGCAGTTTAACTTCTACAAAATCACCGCGCACCTGAACAAATAAGACCATTACGCCTAGATTCAGTTGTTTGACAGCGCCAACCTCTGTTTGAGGTTCAGGGCGTAATTTAGCTACAAATCTGCCACCGGGGGGAGAAACAACACGACACAGTTGTGGTTGCTGTGAGATGAAATTCTGTTGTGCATGAGTTCCGATCATGTTGTTAGAGTTCAAAAAGCTAAAGCCACCAACAGCGCTGATACAAGCTGCTACACTCATCCCAAGTAATTTTGGTACTTTGATCGCTGAAGATGATAATACTGACTCTGGAGTCAACAAAACTTCTTGTGAATTTTCTTCAGCCTTCTTGACTTTTGGAATTCGCATCGTCTGGTTAATAGGTTGTTGCAGTGCGATCGGAACAATTGAGTATTCTATAGGTACGTACCCACCCGGATACTCGTTGCAAACAATGTCACTTACCTGAAAATTTTGTTGCCCCAACCGTATATTACTACCAACACAAAGAGGCATTTCGCCTGCTAAAAGTAACTGTCCATCAACAATAGGAGGATTCATCTGGCGCAGATTCCGCAAGTAAAATTTCTGCTTTTGCTGATGAAAGAAGATTTCAATATGTAAAGCAGATACTGTTGGATCTGATATAACAATGTCGCATACTTGGGGGTCTCGACCGATGCGGACTCCTCGACTGGGGTTTTTACTTTGTTGTTTTTCAAGGATTTTGCGATTTTTGACTTGTCCGTTTTCCTCCCACTCTAAAGAGAGTTCATGAAGGATGTTTGTGGTAAAACAAGCTTCTTCTGTCGGCAATTTGTCAGAGTTTGTCGCTGATTCCCGTAGCGCTAGCAGCACCTCAGTCGCAGTCTGGTAACGATCTTTAAAGTGATAGCGCGTCATCTTAGTAAGAATAGCAGCTAACCCCGGACTGACAGTTGCCAGATGTTGCCACAGTATTTCTCCAGTATTGGGATCATCTTGGAGTTGGTGTGGATGCACCCCAGTCAATCCTTGAATTCCCATCATCCCCAGTGCATAAATATCACTACTAGGACGTGGTAAACGTCTGATTTGCTCAGAGGGCATATATCCCCGAGTTCCGGTGATCAGAGTGATGTGGTTTTGTCTTGTCCCAACTGCTGTTTGACTTTGCAGTTGTTTAATTGCTCCAAAGTCTATCAGAACTAATTTGTTGTCTGAAGCACGTCTAATAATATTATCTGGTTTGATATCACGATGAATGACTCCGTGGCTATGAACAAATTCTAAAATACCCAGTACCGAATTTAGCATTTCAAGAATATGGGGTTCCGTCCATATTCTTCCTGGAGGAAACTCCATACTCACAGGATGTCCACTGATAAATTCTTGTGCCAAGTAAAATTCTTGCTTCTCTTCAAAATAAGCTAAAAGTCTGGGTATTTGGTCGTGGTTGCCCAACTGTTGCAAAGTTTCAGCTTCTTTTTGAAAAAGCCTTCTGACAGTTTCTAAAATATCAGGGTCGGTACTAGAAGTTTTGAGATGTTTTAGGACGCATTTAGGGTTCCCAGGGAGGTGAACGTCCTCAGCAATGTAAGTTTGCCCAAATCCCCCCTCGCCCAATACTTCAAGGACTTTGTAACGTCCTGCTAGTAACTGACCAATCATGTTGTAATGGTGATTTTAAAAAATAACTGTAACGCTTCTACATTTAGAGACTAAAAGAAAAAATGAAGTCAAAAAATAAATAAAAAATATATTTTTTTATTTATCTACTCTCTCTTTTACTTCTCGTTTAGACTTTATACTCTTCTACCTCTTTGGTAAGATTTATAACTACAGAAAAGTTTGAAAAAGGACATCAAGACATTTTATCAAACTTTTCAGAGTTGCTGCTTTTCCTAACAATTTTTGTGAAAATGAGGTATATCATGGGTGGTTAATCCTATTCTCTTTATCACAGTAACTTGAATGAAAAGCTTTGTGATGTTCATTAGGTAGAGATAAATAAGATGAGCCTGGTACATTAATGAATAACAAATCTAAGATACTAATGTTGCCAGTTTGGCAGACTTTATAAAAGTTCATTATTGTATGGTTAGTTTAATAACTAACTTGTATCGTCAATTTCATAGCAACTTTTATCAGATACGTAAGTAAATTTTAATTTATATAAAAAACATTTATCAAATCAAATGTAACAATCTCAACACTTAAGTAGTTGTCAGTAGTTTTTTTTTAAGCTAATCGAAACTATAAAAAATACGGTTAATTACTAGTTTGATTTACTCAATTTCCATCGAGGCGATATTGATTTTTTAAGATTTGTAGGAAAATACCTTGTAATATATGCAAAAAGAGTCAGAAAATAATTTCTGTCTGAACGAGAGTCTTTCTATTATGCATAACTCTTTTCGGCTAAATTTTTGTACGATTGGTATCGTGAGCTTCTTGACAATACACGGATGGACGTTACAGCAAAATTTAGGTAATGCCAAAATTGAGTTGAAAAAAACCCAACAAAATCTTGAACAAGTACAGAGCCAGCTAAATGATAATAAACAAGAACTTCAAAGCCTCCGCCAGAGACTCAACAAAAAAAATTCAGACATTGTGATTATGAATATTTGTCTAGAAGGTGTAGGACGGGCGTTGTCAGATATGGGAAATGACAATCGTCCTGGAGCATTCTTTGAGTTATCATCTGTAGTGCTGCAATGTCGCCTAGCAGACAAAATTGCAGAAAAAACACGTATTGAACAGAGCCAATCAGCATCTGTGGAAGCTCACACTTCAGTCAAGAATGTCAGTCAATGGTATCAGGACAGACAAAACATTGCACAAAGAAATATTCAGTTGAAAGAGCGAATGTTGAAAGCTCAACAGAAGCGGGAGAAAGATAATTCCATTTGATTGTCCTACAGTTCCACAGGATTAATATTTAGATGATGAGTGACATAATAGGTATAAGTAGGCGCTCGCCCCCTTGAGACGTCTCCTTTGGAGCATCGCTCTAGTCGCATTCAATCACAGAAGACTAAACAAAAACCGATGCAAGCCTATGTACCAAATGAACCCCACGAGTTTGTTCTCCGGTAGAGCAACAGACTCTGCTTTGTATCGACCAAGCTATCCAGCAGAGGCAATTAATATCATCTTAGAAGGATTTGACCAGCCGTCACAGCTCGTTGCAGCCGATATTGGAGCCGGGACAGGTATCGCTTCGCGGTTGTTAGGCGAACGCGAGATAAAAGTCATTGCCATTGAGCCAAATCCAGAAATGAGACTGGCGGCAACTGGACATCCAATGGTAGAATTTCGCTCTGGGACAGCAGAAGTGACAGGTTTCCCTGATGCATCGGTTGACTTAGTGACTTGTTTTCAATCTTTCCACTGGTTTAACCCTTCGCCAACGCTTTACGAGTTTCACCGCATCTTAAAGTCATCTGGACGTCTTGGTCTGGTTTGGGGTATCTGGGATGAAGACGACTCCTTCACTAAAGAATTTGACCGCTTAGTTTTCCAAAGCTCAAACAATATTCCTGGATTACCAAGTCGTGAGTCGATGATCAGCGCACTTCTGGAGAGTCCCTATTTCCAAAAAGTCCGCCAAACAAATGTTCCGTATCAGCAATGGTTAGATTTACAAGGATTGATTGGTCTTGCCCAAAGCCAAGGCTTTGTCCCACTTTCACCAGAGGAACGACAACCGCTTGTCGCTCAATTGCAAAAGCTACACGAGCAGGCGGCTGATACTAGTGGTAAAGTTTGTGTGGTCTACCGTATCGATATTTACCTTGCTGAACCAATGGTGTAAGAGCGGTGTTGATGAATTTTATTCGCTCATCCTAAAGCTGGACGATGCTGAATGCAAGGTTTAGCAGCACAACTGGAAGCTGCTAAACTAATGAGGGTGGCTTCCGCTCACTGTAGCTCTGAGAATTTGACCAATGATCATCCTCTACGAACACCCCCTATCTCCGTATGCACAGAAGAACAAAATCGCCTTGCGCGAAAAGGGAGTTGAGTTTGAGATCAAGACGCCTGACGTGAGTGGGGGCGCGTTTGGGGGCAGTGAGTTTCTGGAAGCCAATCCTCGCGCCCAGATGCCGGTCCTCATTGACGGCGATGCCAAGATCTTCGACTCTACAATCATCCTTGAGTACATCGAAGACAAATGGTCCGAGCCACCGCTGCTGCCTCCCAATCCAGCAGACCGAGCTCGTGTCCGCATGATTGAAGAGGTCATGGACACCTACTACGAGCCGATCAACTGGGGGGTGATGGAAATCAACTTCTTTGGTCGGGCGAAGGGTTCGCTTGCCGAAACGATCGTTGGGAATGCCAAACAACAGGCTGCGAAGTGCCGTGAATGGCTGACGAAGCAGCTAGGCGATTGCGAATGGTTCAACGGCGACCGTTTTGGTTGGAGCGATCTGTGTGTCGTTCCCTACATTAACTCGTCGTCATTCATATTCGGGATTGGACCAGAAGCAAACTCCCCACTTGCTGATTGGTTCAAGCGCGTTAGTGTGCGTCCAAGCGTCGCTCAAACGTTGCAGGAAGCAAACGACTCTGTTGCCGGATTGGAGCAATTTTCGCATTTCGTTGAGCAAGGTTTGTTCAAACGTGAGTACCGTGACCATCGTCTTGAGTGGATGATTCGTATGGGTGGACTCCAAGTTGTACTCGATGGCATTGAGAAAGACAACATCCGATTCAGTAACGATTTCTCTTGAGAAAAACTAGAATACTTTGCGACACCAAAAGCCTCAAAGGATTTTCGGCGTTGCTGAATCAAGGTATGAATTACTACTATTATGCAACGCCGCAACTTCTTCTAGTTTTTTTGCATCCAGTATCGTTATCTTTCCACCCCGACTGTAAGCAATCACTGACTTAAGACTTTTCATAAAGCGTACGCACTCTTCATAAGTAATGCCAATACTACGTGCAATTCGATAGTAAGGCAATTGGATTTTCAAAACTTCTCCTTGCGGAGTTGATTCTGTACCATCATGCTCAGCAAAATATTGAATTATTCTTGCCAACCTGACAATGGCTCTTTCAGAAACTAATCCATGAACTGTTTCATGCAATTGCTGAATTCTCGAATTAAAAACCATCAGCATCCGTAGAGCAATATCAGGGTTTTCTTGAATAGCTTTGAGTAGAGCATCTCGTTGTACAGTCAGAATCTCACAATCACTCAAAGCTGTGACAGTTGCAGGCGCAATACCATTTCCCAACAGTGCAGGAGCACCAAAAATTTCCCCAGCACAAAGGGTGCGAAGAATCGTTTCTTTCCCCGTTCCTGCTGTTTTTGTCATTTGAATTGACCCACTCACTAAAGCAAACAATACATCTGGTAGAGCATCGCCTTCATGCAGGATAATTTCTCCCTTAAGATAACGTCGCACTTGGGTGTGAGGCTGCAAACTCAATTTATCTGAAGGCTCTAAACCTACAAATACGGCAATTTGTGAAATTTGTTCAATGCTTGCCTGCATAATGATTTAGGAAAATTATTCATCCTAAAGCTGGACGATGCTGAATCCAAGGTTTAGCAGCTTCCAGTTGCGCTGCTAAGCTAATGAGAGTGGCTTCGGCTGCGGGGCGTCCCACTAATTGTACGCTTATCGGTAAACCGAGTTCATCAAAACCTACAGGAAGAGCGATCGCCGGTTGTCCAGTTGCATTCGCTGGTGGACAAGGTGCAACCCAATCAACAATCTTTTGGAATGTCTCTTCTGGACTCAAGTTTGCCCACTCTCCCACGCGGATAGGTGAATGTAAGTAAACTGGCAACACAAGCACATCAATCGTGTCGAAAAGTGCGACAATTTGTCGTGCTACCGCCTGCATTTGGGAAACTGCTCGCAAGTACTCACCCGCAGAACCTGTTCTAGCCAACAACCAACGATTCAATGGCTGTAAAGCCTCAGCAGGTATTGCCGACCCAGCGACGCTTGTTTGCCAAACAAATTGAAATGGTTCAACTAATCGACTAAGATCTATGCTCGTCTGCTCAACTGTGTGACCAAGTTCTTGTAATAATTGCACTGTTTGCAGAACGCCTTGCTCACAGTTAGCATCAGCTTTCCCTATAGGAGGGGTACTTGTTGCATAAGCAATTCGCAAACGACCAGGTTTTTCTTTTGTATAAGCAAGAAACGAGGGTTCTGGGTTGGGTAACCAATATGGATCGCCTGTGACATATCCAGACATGACATCTAAAAGAGCAGCCGCATCAGCAACAGTACGTGCTATTGGACCATTTGTCGCAATACCACTAAGGCTATCGCCCACCGGTGCATGAGTCACCCTTCCTCTTGATGGCTTGATTCCCACTAAACCACAACAAGCTGCAGGACCACGAATTGAACCACCACCATCAGAACCTTGAGCGATCGCACATAATCCTGCTGCTACCGCTGCGGCTGCACCACCACTGGAACCGCCTGGGGTGTAGTCTAAATTCCACGGATTTCTGGCTGGGGGAAAACCCGTAGGTTCTGTGTAAGGAGTTGAACCAATTTCTGATGTTGCTGTTTTGCCCAGAAGAATAAACCCAGCTTGCTTAATCTTGACTACTACCCCACTATCATGGTCAGCGATATTATCTAGTAACGCGGGATTTCCGTAAGTACAAGGGACACCTGCAACAGGGTTGAGGTCTTTAATAGAAATCGGCACTCCAAAAAACGGTGGTAGTTCTGAGGTATTAGAAAGGATTTCTGTTTTGGCTTTGGCATCTGCGATCGCTTGTTCTGCCATCACCGTAAAATAACTTCCCAACTGAGGATTCAACCTAGAGATGCGTTCTAAATAGACTTCCACCAACTCCAACGGCGATACCTCTCGGCGTCGGATTAACTGTGCTTGTTCTAGTGCTGGGGTAAAAGCTAAATCAGTTTTATTCATTAGAATAATGACCTCATTTTAAACAAAAATCCCCTGTTTTTGGGGATTGGATTTTGTTTTACACTCTCAAAAAGGTTACGATTTTTACGTTTTATAACCAAAAGAGAATTTTGTATATCCAGGGTTATATTACACTAGTTTTATTCTGTTAATATTTTGTAGTCATTTTAGCTTGTTTAAATATCTTCCACCCACAGGAGAGAGCTTGCAAAAGTACTATTCTTGAGTGCGTTGTAAAATTTTTGGTCGGCTGTTACCATTTGGCATCCTTGCGTGATAGCTAGAGCTAGATAAAGGCTGTCATAAACTGCCGCATCCGTCTGTATCGCAATATTTAAAGCAAAAGGCATCAATGGCTGAGATAAATACACCTCTATAGGAACCGTGTTCAAGTCTGCTAGAGTCTGTCGTGCGTTATCAGGGCTATCATCATCACGACGTACCCGTTTCCACAAAACATTTCCTACTTCTGCAAAGAAGAAATCTGGGACTAAAAAGTTGTGATCACTTGCCACCAACTGCCTAGCTGCATTGGAATAAATTTCAGGCACAAACCATTTGATAGCAACGCTAGCATCCAGAACATAGCGGCTCATCGTTGGCGATCCTCACGGATCAGTTCTGCACTATCGCTGAAAGTTCTGCCTGTGTACCTAGCCTGAGCTCGTGCTACTGCTTCTCTTGCCTTCGCCATATCACCGCCCGTATGATATGCCTCATTTTCCGCAGCTTGCTGTAGTATATGTTTTAATTCTTCTTGCAAAGAGCGACCATGCTGTTTCGCAAGGATTTCAATCTTTCCAAGAATCATCGGGTCTATATCTTCTACTAAAACTTGAGCCATAGTAGACTTCCAATTATTTGAACAGGTTGTTGAGATTATAGCAAGGCTTGAGCGATAGCTTCTCTACGAGACGCTGCTGCGCTCCGCGCAGATCGCTTGTTCACATCTGTTTCAACCATAGGAGATAGCTTGCAAAAGTGCTGTTGTGAATGAATAACCAGTTATTGTTGTTGCTCTATCTCTGGGTAACCAGGACGCAATTGTGCGAAAATGTTTTTGCATACTAAAGAACCATTGACACAAACGTTAAAAGATGCAAAATCTTCGATAAAATCTACCGTTAGAACTGTTCTTGGTCACGAATGATCAGATTGTCGTAAGCATTTAAGCGCTGTGGCTTTTAGCCCGGAGAGTGTCAAAAGGCATCTTCCTTTGTAAACAGGTAAACGTCATACTCGTTACCGATGACAAGTACAACTGAAAACTGATGTAATAAGAATGCTGTTGTCAATGCTGGAGCGATGACTAAGCGAGTTTTAATTCTTGGAGGGAGAGGGCGGATCGGTAGTAGCGTTGCCAAAGACCTTCTCACCCATACACAAGCAGAAGTGACAATCACAGGACGCACACCAGGTAATAGAACGGGCGACTCAAGAGTGCAACATTTGGTGTTAGACTTGGCCGATGTTGAGAAACTGAAGAAGGCGATCGCCTCTACCGATTTGGTAGTTCACTGTGCTGGTCCTTTTCACTACCGAGATGCCAATGTTCTCAAAATCTGTATTGAACATGGTGTCAATTACGTAGATGTCAGTGACCACCGTTCTTATACCAGTAAGGCTCTCATCTACAACGATGCAGCCGTATCTGCAGGTGTCACAGCGATAGTTAACACTGGTATCTTCCCTGGCATTTCTAACAGCATGGTACGTCAGGGTGTTGAGCAATTCGATACACCAGAAAAGATTCATTTGAGTTATTTAGTATCTGGTTCTGGCGGGGCTGGTGTCACCGTCATGCGAACAACCTTTTTAGGTTTACAACAACCAATTGAAGCTTGGATAGATGGAAAATGGCAGACAGTCAAACCCTACAGCCAGCGTGAAAATCTTGACTTTCCACCTCCATATGGTCGTAGCGGAGTGTACTGGTTTGATATGCCAGAAACTTTTACACTACCTCATGCTTTTCCCTCAGTGAAAACAGTCATTACAAAATTTGGTTCAGTTCCCGATTTTTATAATCACCTAACTTGGATAGCTGCCCACATTTTTCCTAAGCAACTGATGCAACAGAAAAGCGCTATTGAATTTTTGGCTCATGTTAGTCATTTTATGACCGATGTGACCAATCCTTTCAGTGGTATTGGAGTTACAGTTCGCTCAGAAATTACAGGTCAAAAAGATGATAAGATAGCAACTTTTTGCTCTACTTTAGTGCATGAAAATACCGCAGTAGCTTCGGGCTGTGGCACGGGTAGTATTGCTCAATTATTACTAGATGGTAAGTTGAAAAAACCCGGTGTTTCACCTGTTGAAGAAGCACTGCCAACAGATTTATTTGAGCAAACAATGCAAAGTCGGAGTATTGACATTAGTCACGAATGGTTGTAAAAGCAAAAGTTCGATAACAGACAGATAGAAAACGAGTACCCACGTAGAAAAACTTAGTTGATAGGACGGGGAATCTTTTAAATTTGATGTTTTTTGATAGCATAAGCCCAAAGCGCTCCCGCTAGGAGTACAAAGTCGCATGCTCACAAGGCATAGCTTAGTGCGAACATGCGACACTTTGAACATAGAATTGTTAATGTACCCTCAAAGCAGGAGGCAAAGTTATACTAAACCACGTAATATTCCTGTGATTTCCATTCCTGCCAAACCTAAACAAATAAAACGAGAGAAGGAGAGTATTGCCATGCAATTCATTTTAGCTATTTTTAATAAAGCCTTGCGCCAGAGTATTGTAGTTGTAGGGTTGATGGCTTTAATTAGCTTATCAAGTGTATTTTTTTTTGTTGAACCTAGCTATGCAATAGGATTTACATCAGAAAAACCAGCATTTCCAGGACAGAAACTCACACCTGAAGAAAAGATTGGCCGTGCTTACGAATATGACCCTGGTGTTGGTGTTCAGGAAGAAGATAGAGAACAGGAATATGAGCAAGCAGTAAAAGACTCTGAAAACCTAGAAACTGTTGAGAAAGCTTACGAAAGGAATGAGAAGGCTTACGAGCAGCAAAATCCGCAGCCGAATTTGATTCAAAAAGCTGAAAAAGCGATTGAGAAAGCAACAGGAAAGTAAAAGTAGACAAAATGAGGGAGATGAAGAAGTTCTCTCCCCAATACCGTTTAGCTTAACCTTGATTCATCCCAACACTCACCCAGTGGATAGAGTGTAGTGCTTTTTGCGGTTTAAGCTAATAGCAGCAAACGCTCTAATACACCAAATTTCCAGTACCGCGCAGCTGACGTAAAGAATTTATACAATACGGGCAGTCACAGGTAAATAACCGCATCGCAGCATTACTTTCCTCTTCAGTAAAGTTCAGCATGGCGACGTTGTGATCTGATTTGTTTGTAGTAATAGTTGTTGAACGCACAGGCGGGGCATTTGGATTTCTTTCAGAATCTTTAATGCATACAGGAGTTTTGTAACTAGCGTGGGGATGTGTTATGCAGGTACGACCATCGTTGGTATGCGTTAATTTCTGAGTCATACCAGCAGCGTGGGCGGGATTGATAACTCCCAGTGTAGACATCAGAGATACAAAAATGGAGGAACTAGAAAGCAAATTCAGTATAAGTTTTCTGTTCATGGGTTTCCTTGAAAAACGTGTATGAGCGCTCAGGTTATTTGATTCACTGTCAAAAGAGCAAGTGACTTTTTTCCTGAAATAATCTAGTTTGACAATGGGCACCACAACTTTGTTTCCCTTTGCACTTCATTTCGTTAAAAATTAGGGTGAGCAAACTTTGCTCACCCTGTCAATTAGCTGATGAAAAATAGATTTTGGATTGCTTAGGCTGAATCTGCTGAAGAAGGTTTTGTGTTTGCTGATATCCTTGGATATTTCCTTGCTGTTGAAACAAATTTGCAGCCTGTTTCAAATCAGCTACAGCGTTCTTGTTATCTCCCAAAGCATATTGGGCAAGTCCCCGGTTACCATAGGCATCAGCTAAATTGGGATTTCTATTCAAGGCGGAGTTAAAGTTTGCAACAGCTTGCTTATCATTTCCGTGTTTAAAATTGGCAAGTCCGAGATGGTAGTAGCCATCTGGTGAGGTTGGATCAATTTTGATTATCTGGTTAAAGTCGGCGATAGCTTTGCGGAAATCTCCCAATTCATAATGTCAGAAAATCTGACCAGGATGTCATTTCCAAAAGATAGAATAAGTCACAATTGTTGTGTGTTCCTATACTCTTGCCAAAACACAAATTTGAGACAATGTATAATCTGTAAACAATCTTCACTGGTTCGCTAGGGTGTTCTCAATTGAAAGAAGTACTCAAGTCCTTACTTTACTTCATCTGGGCTGGCTTGTTTGAGATTGGTGGCGGCTATCTCGTATGGCAATGGTTAAAAGAAGGAAAACCTGTCTGGTGGGGCATTGCAGGAGCTATTGGGTTAGCTTTATACGGTATGCTCGCGACTCTCCAGCCTGCGAACTTTGGTAGAGTATATGCTGCTTACGGCGGCGTGTTTATTGTAATGGCAATGCTTTGGGGTTGGAAGGTTGATGGAGTGACTCCAGACCGCTACGATATACTGGGAGTTTGTTTAGCATTACTGAGTGTACTGATTATCATGTATACACCCAGAGGATAGAAAAAAGGAGGATATCACACAAATTATGGTAACAAATTCTACCCTAAGTCGTCTTCTGATAGGTGTTTCGCCTTCTCTTAAAGAAATATTCTCAGATCTTGCACCTTTCCGTATAAGCCCGGACTTAGTTAAAAGCAGCGCAAGAAAGTGACACGATTTTTATTGTCTTTTTTCGTAATAATAAAGGCTTGAGGCAACGCAGGTGAGTGTGAATATTCAATCAACTTTTCTTGGTGCAAGATGTGAGTATTAGGACTAAACTTGCTGTCAAGCTTGTAAATGTTCTTCTACAGACTGATACAGGTTAACAATATGAGTGTCAGCCAATCTGTAATAGACGTTGCGACCTTCTCGCCCATACCTAACTAAACGCATAGCTTTCAATTATGCAACGCCCACTTACTGGAGCAAACGCAACAGTAAACTCTACGACGGGGAAACCGTTCTATTGCCTTAAAACGGCAAAACCATACATGTGGTGAGACCAGCGCTACAGGAGGGGAGCCAGTGCGTTGCGGTGAGACCAGTGCTGCAGGAGGGTTTCCCTCCGTAGGCATCTGGCGTAAGCGCAAAGCGCACGCTGCGCGAACGCCGTAAGGCGTGCGC
>NZ_CAWPKW010000031.1:0-17459 GCF_963888615.1 Brasilonema octagenarum UFV-OR1
TTGGGATTGCTTCCCTTCAGTCGCAATGACGGTTATTTGAACGGACATGATATAAGACTTACAGTGATTCGGTTTTGAGAACGCAGATATAATGAGAAGCTAAAGACGTAAGCTTATAAACGTCTTGAATCCCATTGACTTTTGTTGATTTCGGAAGTACATATACTTAGGAAAAAAGTTAGAAAGTCTGAAAACTGATAAAAACTGATGCCCTTGAGCGAATAGCATTCTTGCTTGCACAAAAATTAACTACTACTCAAGAATTTTGTGCTTACCGCCAAACTTTATAATGAAATGGAAGATATTTGCCTTTAGGAACTACCTCACCTCAGCAATTACGCGGAATTTCAACGAGCTAGTGCACCTGTAAGCCGAAACGATTGACAGTTAATACATAATACATATTAATTATTGGCTAAATGCCATTCGGGTAGAAGGGATCATTGGTATGGGCTTGAGCAACGCAAGTAAAATTTCACAGGTTATTGAAAAATACGAAGCGGATTTGTTAGCTGATTGGATTCAAACGCTCATGGCTAACAATACTCGCAGAGGTTTGCTCAAAGAGACAGAACTAAAACAGGAGTGTGGGGAATTCCTCAGTTTGTTCAAAAAGGCGGTACAGTTTGGCAACTTGACAAATGTACAATCGTCTGAATGGCGCTCTGTGCGAGAAATGCTAACCAGTATTTCTCGAAGTCGTTCGCAAAAGGGTTTTACACCATCGGAAACGGCTATATTTATTTTTTCGTTTAAACAACCTCTATTTACTTGTTTGCGTCAGGAACACATTGAAGATGCAAACGCCCTGGTTGAAGACACTTGGCTTGCCACCACTCTTATAGATCAGCTCGGACTGTTAACTATAGAAGGTTACCAAAAGACGCGTGAGGAAGTCATCGTCCGTCAGCAGGAAGAATTGTTGGAACTTTCAACTCCTGTTGTTAAGCTGTGGGACGGTATTTTAGCTCTGCCGATTATTGGAACTTTAGACAGTACACGCACTCAGGTGATGATGGAATCTCTATTGCAGAAGATAGTAGAGACAAGTTCAGAAGTTGCCATCATCGATATTACCGGAGTACCAACAGTGGATACACTTACAGCCCAGCACTTATTGAAGACAGTCACCGCAGCTCGGTTAATGGGTGCAGAGTGCATTATCAGTGGAATCCGTCCCCAGATTGCTCAAACGATTGTTTACTTGGGTGTGGATTTGGCAGATGTGGTGACAAAGGCAAGTATGGCAGATGCTTTGCTGCTGGCTCTAAAACGCATTGGGGTAACAATCAGCCGTCCCGAAACTCGGGCTTAGCCCAAACTCGGTAAATAAAAATTAAGAGATTTTATGGAACGCATTCCAATACTTAAAATGGGCGAATTTCTTGTGGTAACGATTCAAGTTGATATGCATGATCAGTTGGCGAAATCTTTGCAAGATGACTTAACAAATCGTATTACTGAAACTCAGGCTCGTGGCGTGCTGATTGATATTTCGTCCTTGGATATTGTGGATTCTTTTATCGGCAGAATCTTGGGGAACATTGCTAAAATGTCCCAAGTTCTTGATGCTCAAACCGTTGTTGTCGGAATGCAGCCAGCAGTTGCCATCACTTTAGTAGAACTGGGACTTTCCTTGACAGGTATTCGTACCGCCTTAAATGTTGAAAAGGGCATGGCACTTCTACGAGAATCGTTGAAGGCGACTGCTGGAGGAAACGCAGATGGATATGCACGGATGTGAAACCATGGGTATCCAATCCTCACAAGATATGGTTTTGGTTCGTCAGAAGGTGCGGCAGTTTGCTGTCAAACTGGGGTTTAGCTTGGTCGATCAGACAAAAATTGTCACAGCAGCCAGCGAGCTAGCCCGTAACACATTGGACTACGGAGGCGGTGGAACTGTTAGACTAGAAGCACTTGAATATGGGATGCGTAAGGGTCTGCAGCTTGTTTTTGAGGATTCGGGACCAGGAATACCAGATATTGACTTGGCACTCAAAGACGGTTACACCACAGGTAGTGGACTGGGTATGGGGCTGGGCGGTACAAAGCGACTGGTAAACGAATTTGATATTGTCTCCTGTGTTGGTGAGGGTACCCGCGTCACAATTAGAAAGTGGACATAACTAGATGATCACACACACCCTCGCCCTACCAATTGTGGAGCCAAGTCAGGCAGGTGAAGCGCGACGGAGTGCGATCGCCCTAGCAACTCATCTTGGTTTCAACCAAACTGAGCAGGGAAAAGTTGGTATTGTGGTGACCGAAATAGCAAATAACCTTGTGCACCATGCCAAAAACGGGTTACTCTTGGTACAAGCAATTGCAAAACACAACATTCATGGTCTAGAAATTCTGGCTTTGGACACTGGACCAGGGATGCGCAATATCAGCGAGTGTATGCGTGACGGGTTTTCGACAAGGGGAACTGCAGGAAATGGATTAGGAGCAATCAGCCGTCTTTCTAGTTTTTTTGACATTTCTTCGACGCCGGATATAGGGACAGCCATCCTTTGCCACCTCTGGGCTAGTCCCATACCCACAAATCTATCCTCAGATCATCTGGAGTTGGGAGTGGTTTGCCTGCCAAAACCAGGAGAAGAGGTTTGTGGCGATGCTTGGGCGTGCGAAATCAGTCAAGAGCGCATTTTAGTACTTGTTGCTGATGGATTAGGTCATGGCTCGCTAGCTGCTCAAGCATCAACAGAAGCTGTGAGAGTTTTTCAAGAAAATGTCCACCGCAGTCCTCAAGAAATTATAGCAGCAGCGCATCAGGCTTTACGGAGTACACGGGGAGCAGTAGTGGCGATCGCAGAAATCAACTTTGCACATCAATCCCTTCGTTTCGCCGGAGTAGGTAACATAGCTGGCTCTGTCTTTTGGTCTGGAGGAAAGTACAATCTAGTTTCCTACAATGGAACAGTTGGGTGTGAAGTCCACAAAATTAGGGAGTTTACACACCAATGGTATCCTGGTGGACTTTTGATTATGCATTCGGATGGTTTAGGAACCCAATGGCGATTAGAACGGTATCCAGGTCTGATCCATAAACATCCTAGTTTAATTGCTGGCGTTTTATACCGAGACTTTTTCCGACTTGGCGATGATGTGACTGTGCTGGTTGTCCGTGAGAATGCATTGCCATGAGTACAATTCTCCTCATCTTGGAAATTCGCTACGAGCAAGATGTCGTTTTAACTCGAAAAATGGCACGCGAGGTTGCTCAAGCTTTGGGATTTGATGCCCAAGATCAGGCACGTCTTGCCACAGCTGTCTCAGAAATCGCTCGAAATGCCTTTGTGTACGCAAAAGGTGCAATCGTTGAATTTTCGATAGATGACGAATCTCCCCAGAATTTATGGATCAGCATACAGGACAAAGGTTCAGGTATTGCTAACTTGAAAATGATTTTAGATGGGCAATTCACATCTAAAACTGGGATGGGATTAGGAATTATTGGTGCTCAACGGTTGATGGACACGTTTAAGATAGAGTCGATACCGAACCAGGGCACCCAAGTTTTCATGGGGAAGAGATTGCCCAAGCGCCTTGAGAAACTGACACCCCAACGCTTGCAACAGATTCAAAATGAGTTAGCAAATCGATCGCCCCAAAATCCGTTTGAGGAAATTCAACGCCAAAACCAAGAACTCCTCCGCGCAATGGAAGAAATACGCAAGCGTGAGGAGCAGTTAATTTTTCTTAACCGTGAACTAGAAGATACAAATCGCGGTGTTGTGGCTTTGTATGCTGAACTCGACGAAAAAGCCGATTTCCTACAACGAGCAAATGAACTCAAGACTCGATTTCTCTCCAATATGAGTCATGAGTTTCGCACGCCGTTAAACTCGATTATCTCTTTGTCTCGGATTTTGCTAGAGCGGATGGATGGTGATTTAACAACAGAGCAAGACAAACAAGTCCGGTTCGTTCAAAAAGCAGCAGAAAGTCTGTTGGATTTAGTTAACGATCTATTGGACTTAGCAAAGGTAGAAGCTGGAAAAACAGTCGTCCATCCCACCCAGTTTGAAGTCACCGATTTGTTCGCGACTTTGAGAGGAATGCTGCGTCCCTTGCTTGCTCATAACTCCTCCGTGGCACTGATTTTAGAAGAACCTGTTGGCATTCCAACACTTTACACTGATGAAGGTAAAGTTGCTCAAATTCTCAGAAATTTCATCTCCAATGGGCTAAAGTATACTGAACAAGGTGAAGTCCGGGTTGGAGCAATCATGACAGGTAACACGGTGACTTTTTCAGTAGCCGATACAGGTATCGGAATTGCACCGCCGGATCAAGAGCGAATTTTTGAGGAATTTATTCAAATAGATTCTACACTCGCAAAAAAACTCAAAGGAACAGGTTTGGGACTACCCCTCTCGCGCAAGCTAGCAGAATTGTTAGGAGGAAGCGTCTGGGTTAATAGTGAATTAAGCAAAGGCTCAACATTTTTTGCTTCTATCCCTCTGTTTTTTCCTGATTCTTCAGAAGCTTCCTCAATTTCACAACCTACTTGGCAAATCGATCCGAGTCGCCAGCCCATTTTAGTTGTGGAAGACAATCCTCAAACCATTTTTACCTACGAGAAGTATTTTTACTCTTCTAATTATCAGATGATTTCGGCACGAACACTATCCCTTGCAAAGCAGGCGCTCAAGGTGAATAAGCCCGTCGCCATCATCCTGGATATTTTGCTAGAAGGAGAAAACTCTTGGGCGTTTCTAGCTGAAACAAAGAGCAATGCAGCAACTCGAAACATACCAATTATTGTCAGCACTGTTGTTGATAACGAGAAACAGGCGATGGCGCGAGGAGCTGATGCCTTCTTAATTAAACCTGTAGATAGATTATTACTGGTGGACAAACTCAATACACTGGTCAAACAGGGCAAGCAACAAAAACTCTTACTCATTGACGACGACTCAACATCCCGGTACGTGTTAAAGCAACTTTTAGTTACAACTTCTCTGGAGATTATTGAAGCATCGGATGGACATGAGGGCATTCGTTTAGCTCAACTGGAAAATCCTGACTGTATTCTTTTAGATCTAACTATGCCTTCTTTAAGTGGTATGCAAGTTCTAGAACAGCTAAAAAGTCATCCTACAACTTGTACTATTCCCGTAATTGTCAATAGTTCAAAACAGCTGGAAGCCGAAGAAGAAAAGTATCTGGCTGAACGTACCGTGGTCATTCTTTCTAAACAGACTCCAACTGTTGAAGTCGCGATCACCCAACTACGAGAAGCCCTCACAAAAGCCGGGTTAACTTTAAATACCTAAAAAAAAACTATGTCCGAGCCGTTAGTTACTATCTTGCACATTGACGACAACGAAACCAATCGTTATGTTGTCGCTCGCGTGTTGCGAAACGCTGGCTTTGCAGTTGTAGAGGCGAACACGGGTGAGATGGGGCTAGAGGCGATCGCTGAAGCTAAACCCGACTTAGTCATTCTGGATGTCCAGCTTCCTGATGTGAGCGGCTTTGAAGTTTGTCATCAGATTAAATCTAACCCAGCGACTGCTAACCTTCCCGTACTTCATCTGTCTGCCCATTTTGTTGAAAGCCGCGATAAAGCTCAAGGATTAAATAGTGGTGCAGATGCTTATCTGGCACAACCCGTTGAGCCGATTGAATTAATTGCCACGGTGAGAGCGTTACTGAGGATTCGGCGGGCTGAGGAACTAGCTTTAGATCGAGTGCAGGAGTGGCAAACAACTTTCGACTCTATTCGTGATGGCGTTGGCTTACTAGATAGCACTGGTCGATTCGTGCGCTGTAATAAAGCCATGAAGGAATTTTTGGGCAAACCGTTCAGTGAAATTATCGGCTCTCAGCATCAGGAACTCATGCTGGATGCACTATCTGGCTGTAATGTCAATCCCTTCCTTCGTGTTCAAGAAACTCTACATCGTCAAAGCTTGGTTATTCACACTGGGGGACAGTGGATTACTGTTACAGTAGATCCTGTGCAAGATAAGCAGAAATCTTTCGTTGGTGCTGTATACATTTTAGCTGATATCACCAGCCGTAAGCAAGCAGAAATCGCTTTGCGAGCAAGCGAAGAGCGCAGCCGTCTGCTGTTGGAAAACGTCAAGGACTACGCAATTTTATTCATTGACACACAGTGGCGGATTACTGGGTGGGGTTTAGGAGCAGAGAATATTTTAGGCTATCAGGAATCAGAAATATTGGGAAAACCTGCGTCGTGCATTTTTACACCAGAAGATCTACAGCAAGGCGTAGACAAACAAGAACTGGCAAAAGCCGTGAGTGAAGGACGGGCTGAGGATGAGCGCTGGCATATTAGGAAAGATGGCAGCCGTTTTTGGGCAAGTGGCATTCTCACACCCTTACGAGATGAGACTGGTAAGCTACGAGGTTTCTGCAAAATCTTACGTGATTTTACAGGGCTTGAAGACGAACAAACTCAATTACTTGAGCGCGAGCAAGAAGCGCGGAGTGCAGCCGAAGCCGCCAATCGTATGAAGGATGAATTTTTAGCAACTGTTTCCCACGAACTCCGCTCTCCTCTAAATGCCATGCTGGGGTGGATTAAATTACTGAATACTCGCAGCTTTGACGCAGCCACAACCACACGGGCAATGGAGACAATAGAGCGCAGTGCTAAGTCACAAGCCCAGCTGGTAGAAGATTTGCTAGATGTTTCCCGTATTATTCAGGGTAAGCTGCGGTTGAATGTTTCTCCGATTGAACTAGTTGAGGTGATTGAGGCGGCGCTGGAAACAGTTCGTCCAGCTGCTGACGCCAAGGAAATTCAACTACAATCGGTGCTTGATCCAACAGCCGGTTTAGTTGCGGGTGATTCTGACCGTTTGCAGCAAGTTGTTTGGAATTTACTGTCTAACGCAATTAAGTTTACTCCTAATGGAGGACGAGTTCAAGTCCGATTAGAATCTGTAAACTCTTATGTCGAAATTTCCGTGACAGATACAGGGCGGGGCATCAGTCCTGATTTTGTGCCTTATGTGTTCGAGCGTTTTCGACAGGCTGATAGTTCCACAACCCGCATCTACAGCGGATTAGGACTAGGATTAGCAATTGTGCGTCACCTGGTAGAGTTACATGGTGGAACTGTTCATGCAGAAAGTCAAGGTGAAGGACAAGGAGCAACCTTTAGAGTTCAGTTACCACTTGTTAAACAAAGCAGGGGAGTAAAAGACTCCTTAAGCGAGGAAGAAAATATGTTTTCTTCAGTACTGAGTAATTCTACACCTGTGCCCATACTTGATGGAGTACGAATACTGATAGTTGACGATGAACCTGACACGCGGGATTTTCTCGTCGCCGCAGTAGAAATGTCCGGGGCGCAAGTGATTGCAGCTTCATCAGTTATTGAAGCAATTCAAGTCATCTTGCAACAGAAATTGGATATTTTAGTCAGTGACATTGGTATGCCAGGAGAAGATGGCTACAGCTTAATACGTAAGGTTCGCATGCTGTCTAAAAAGGAAGGTGGGGAGATTCCAGCAGTGGCATTAACAGCTTATGCCAGAGTAGAAGACAAGACGCGATCGCTCTTAGAAGGATTCCAAATGCATTTGTCTAAGCCTATAGATCCAGATGAGTTAACAACTGTTATTGCGAGCCTAGTTAAAAAAATATCTGACTAAGATTATATATATTACAGGAGTTAGGAACTCTCAAATCAAATGCCCTACAAACTATTTCTTATTAAAACATTTATTTATTCGTGGCAAAAATCGTTACGTCCCACTATGGGACGTATTGTTGCTAGAGTCGTGGTAACGATTTGTCTAACTGTCGGGATGTTGGGCATCTTGGGAAGCAATGCTCCTATGAGTCATGCTCAAGCTGCTTTTCCAACTTCTGTAGTCAATACTCAAAGCACTACCAACCACATCCAGAATCTACATGCAACTGTGTATCGCAGTCCTGAGTGTACTTGTTGTGGTGGGTGGATTGACCACTTAAAGGGAAATGGTTTTAAAATCAAAGACTTTCGCACACCTGATATTGAGGCTGTCAAACAAAAGTACAATGTGCCAGATAACTTGACATCTTGCCACACAGCAATTATTGATGGATATGTTATTGAAGGACACGTACCAGCACAAGACATCAAACGACTGTTGCAAGAAAAGCCAAATGTGCTCGGCTTATCTGTGCCCCAAATGCCCGTAGGCACTCCTGGGATGGAAATGGGGAATCAAAAAGATCCATTTAGTGTGCTTGCTTTTGATAACAACAGCAGAGTTGCGGTATTTAACCAGTATTGAAACACACGTACAAGAGCCAGCATTTAACGAGAAACATACGTAATACCAATTTGAAAAAAGAATGCGACAGATACACCGGAACATCCCAAATGTGCAAAAAGCCCGCAGGCTATAAGCCTGGGGCTAAAGAAACAAAGCCCACCTGCGTGGGCTAAATCTTCTATAGCCCTCTTTCTCAATATCACGACATATAAAATCGCTCAATGTGCGGCGTCGAAGTCTCAACTCACGTTTACATCTGCCCGTACACCAGCTAAGACAAAGTTGAGCGATTCTTGAGCATGTTCCTGTAGCATGGCTTTACTGAGCATTCGCGAACCTGCCCAGAGATGCTTCACATTTTCATGAACTGCCAAGTAGAACACACAAGTTCCCACAATATTGACTGCTGTGTGTCTCGGTTCTAAAGGACGAAAAACACCTTGTGCAATTCCTTGCTCCAAAATTGCAATCAGCTTTCCATAAAGTTGTTCTATCCACTGCTTTGGGTAATACTTTCCTCGGTTCTGAATCGCTTCCAGAAATAAAATCGAAGCAATGTTAGGGTTTTTTGACGTCTGTTGCAGAAACAACTGAGTCAAACTCTCCAATGCAGCCTGCGGTGGTAATTGTTCTAAATTCAATTGCACAATTTCGTCAATAGGCTTGATAAACGCTCGGTTCAGAACTTCCTGGTACAACGCTTCTTTATTTTCAAAATAGTAATAAATCATGGTTTTTGTTACACCTGTCTGAGCTGCTATTGTCTCGGTGCGAGCGGCGTTTAATCCGGCGATCGCAAACTCCTGTTCCGCCGCATCCAAAATTTGCGCCTTTGTTGCTTCTGCATCGCGTACCGACAATGAACGTTTACGTTTTGCTTGTTGAGAGCTAGCCATATCCACGAGCTAATGACTTACTAGTAAGTAAGTTTAACTCATTCAAACTCATATAGCACAATGTGTTGCGAATATTTAACATTGTACAGGCTTGACACAAAGCAGTTTTTAATTTTATATTACTTACTAGTAAGTAAGTTAGAAAAGATTATGAATACGCTTTCTTAGAAAGAAACTGACTTGGCAACAACAAAGTTAATGACGAACCGAGTAGCTTTGGTAACGGGTGCTAGCCGAGGCATTGGTGCGGAAATCGCGAAATTGTTGGCGTTGCATGGTGCGGCGGTTGGCGTGAACTATTACAGCAATGAAGCGGCGGCGAAATCAGTGGTGGATGCGATTGTCAGCGAGGGAGGTAAGGCAGTAGCAGTCAAAGCCGATGTAAAAGACAACCGCCAAGCCCAAGCAATGGTGCAACAGGTGGTAGAAGCGTTTGGATCAATCGACACGCTTGTCTTGAATGCCGCTGGCTCGTTTAAAGTCGCTCCATTTATCGAGTATGAGTGGGAGGACTTTGAGGCAAAACTGTTAGGTGAAGTCAAAGCTGCATTTCATCCAGCAAAAGCAGTCGTTCCAGGAATGATTGAACAAAAACGGGGCTGTATTATTGTGATGAGTTCCGAATATTCTCGTTTTCCAGGTCAAGGATTTTCCGCTCATAGCACGGCGAAGTCGGCATTAGATGCGTTTGTTAAAAGTTTAGCGTTCGAGTTAGGACCACATGGCATTCGAGTGAATGCTGTCTCTCCAGGTTTGACTGTAACAGATGCTTCTGCATTTGTGCCTCAGGAACGTAGAGATGCGATCGCCCAAATGACGCCCTTAAGAAGAATCGGTGTGCCTGAAGATATCGCGGGTGCTGTACTTCTGTTGGCATCCGAACAGGCAAGATTTATTACGGGAGCATATCTGCCTGTAAACGGTGGCATTTTTATGCCTTAATTAAGACAATTCTGCAATTCTGCTAAAGACAATGAACAGCTCTAAATTCACTGAACATCACGTCACAGCAGTCATTACCCATTTAGTCAAACCGGGTCGAGAACAGGGATATGAAGAATGGATGCGAGGAATTATTCCTGTCGCTAAAACATTTGATGGACATTTAGGAGTCAACATCCTACGACCCGAGAAGAACCTGCATCCAGAGTACATCATTGTTCTTCACTTTGACCATGACAAGAATTTACAAGCATGGCTAAATTCAGATGTGCGTCGGGAGTGGATTGAACGAGCCAAGCCCCTGATTCAAACACGTGAGGATGTACAAGTTCTCACAGGTTTAGAAAACTGGTTTGTCTTACCGAGAAAAGCGCCAAAGCTTCCTCCTAAGCGTTACAAGATGGCGTTACTCTCCTGGATAGCGGTGTTTGTGACACTATCCACTGTCAGATATCTTCTAAGTCCTGTGGTTGCCTATCTCCCTGCATTACTGGCGCAACTCATCACTATTGGGATTGTCGTGTGCCTCCTGACTTACGTTGTCATGCCTCAGATAACCCGATTGTTCTACAAATGGCTGTATCCAAATTCTTAAATGCAATATGCTGCTTTGTGTTGGCGCAAGCTTTGGGAGGACTTACAGCTACGCCGTCCTGGTGGGCAACAGGAAATGCCCGTACTGCAGCAATATTCTAAGTGGTTCGCCATACATGAAAACACGCCTACAACTTTTTCTTAAAAAAATGCCTGGTTGAAGTTTATCAACCAGGCTTAATATCATGTCATACAATTAGCTCTCTACTCTAGACAGAGAAAAGCTCTATGCTGTAGGTTGTTCCAAATTAACCTTGACGACTTTATTTTTTTCTTGCTCGGTTTTAGGCAGAGTCAAATTCAAAATCCCGTCTTTGTATTCAGCTTTCACATTGGTGTTTTGAATCCGAGTTCTTAGAGGAATGACTCGTTGGAACTTACCGTAGTAAAATTCACTTCTTGTTCTGCCATTCTCGTCAGTTTTGGTTTCTGACTTACGCTCAGCAACCACCTTAACTGCATTCTCGGTGACTGAGATATCTACATCTTTAGCATCAACACCAGGGAGTTCCAGCTTCAGGTGTACGGCGTCTTCGGTTTCATGCAGTTCGGCTGCTGGAGCTTTGGTAAAGGTTGGTGCTTGGAAATCTTCAAAAAGGGTGTCGATTTGACGTTGCAGTGTGTTCAATTTAAGCCTTGGATTGTAACGTACTAATACCATAATTCCTCTTGTGATTCGTAATGATTTCTTTATTGACTTCAGGATTTATCAAGCAGCTTTGATTCTTATAGTAATGTTGATTGTCAGTCATCAAAATACGGTTAATAGCACCGAAATAATTGATGATTACCGCACATTATTTCTGGCACAATCCAAGGTAGGAAAAACTTGTCTTGATTGGTACGGTAAACCCAACAATTAGGAAATATAAGCTAATAGAGAAATCACCACAAAAAGCTGACAAAGAAGGTAGTCAAATCTAAAAAGGACGCGAATGTAAAACCAATCACCGTCAACCGATAATCTGCATGTAGCAGAAGAGCCAGATAGCATTGTGAATCTTCTGCCTCTCTTTAGAGGGCAGAGTGTCGAGTAACGGAGCAACAAACCTGCCACAAGATGGAAGCCGAGAAGCTCTCTCGTCCATTAGGATAATAAACTAACATTTTACTCATTAACCATAAGCTACACCCTATGAATCGTTCCGCGTGCCTTATCTTTAATCCAGTTGCAGGTCAAGGAGACTCAGATCAAGATTTGGCAAGTATTAAGGCAATTTTAGAGCCGGAAATTGACCTCGATATTCAAATGACAACCAAAGAAATTGGCGCAGAAGAACTAGCGCGTGCAGCGGTTAAGCGAGGTGTAGATACGATTATTGCCTCAGGAGGAGATGGAACTCTCTCTGCAGCCGCAGGCGCTGTCGTGGGTAGCAATATTCCGTTTGGCATTATTTCACGCGGAACAGCAAACGCTTTTGCCACAGCATTGGGAATTCCTGACACGATTGAGGGTGCCTGTAAAGTCATTTTGGGGGGAATCACTCGGACTGTAGATGCAGCCGATTGTAACGGTAGTCCGATGCTACTGCTCGCAGGTATTGGCTTTGAAGCAGAAACTGTAGACAAAGCAGACCGAGAAGCAAAAGATCGGCTTGGAGTTCTGGCATATGTTCTTGCAGGACTTCAAGAACTGCGGAATTTAGAAAACTTTGATGTGGAAATTGAGACAGAAGAAAAAGTAATCAAAACTTCTGCAGCTTCAGTTACAGTGGCAAATGTAGCTCCTCCCACTTCAATCTTGGCTCAGGGGCCAGCAGGAATCATCGCAGATGATGGTTTACTGGATGTAACAATAGTGGCTCCGGTGAATAAAGCGGCGGCGATCGCCGCAGCCTTTCATCTATTTCAATCTGCTTCTGTGGGGAATGGAGCCGAGCGAAATGACATTGGTTATTTGCGAGCAAAACAATTCAAAATCACAACTGACCCTGTGCAGAAAATTGTTGTCGATGGAGAGCTTGTAGGAACAACTCCCGTAGAAATTCGCTGCATTCCGGCAGGTTTGAAAGTATTTGTACCCTCAATCGAAGAACAAGAACCTGTAGAGAAACTGGAGGGACTACCAAATTTGATAATTGAGGAGAAACAACCTTCTTCTGATTAAAATCAGAAATGTATTTAGGAGAAAGTTGCGTTGAAACTCGTATCCGATCCGGCAATTGCCGACAAAATTCGCAAGATGAACCAGCGGGTGCGATGGCAAGACCCTGCAATTATGGAAAGGGGAATTGACCAAACTCAGCTGGTACTGGATGATAAAAAATCTGAGGAGCCAGAGTTCTCGTTTTTGGTTGTAGGTGATAGCGGTTCCGGGGCACACCCAGGACATAATCCTCAGCGACAAGTTGCCAAACTCATGCAACCCCATCAGAAAGAATGCAGTTTTATGCTGCATACAGGTGATGTTGTCTATCTGGTGGGGTCAAGCGAGTATTACCAGAAAAACTTTATCAAACCTTACCGAGAGTTTCTTCTGGGGGGAGAGGACTACCGGCGCATTGCTTATGACCAGATGATTTTCAAACAACCAATCCTGCCCGTACCAGGAAATCACGATTACTACGACTTGCCACTTATCTATGGCTTGGCATCCTTGGCAGCAATGCCAGTACGTCACTTATTCCCATCAAAGCTAAACTTTGATGTTGGCGCTCATGGTTCATGGAAAGGTGACGCCTATGCCAAGGCGTTTCTGGATTACCTCAAAGCATTTATGCTTCCAGGGGATTTAGCTCGTCACCTAGACGAACATTACACCGCCAAAACAGATACAGGGCGTTGTTTGCGCTACCAGCCAGGGCAGTTTACCCGCCTTCCCAATCGCTACTATAGCTTCCGCTACGGTGGAATTGACTTCTTTGCACTGGATTCCAATACATTTAATGCTCCCCTTCCCCTACCCGCAACTCAAGAAGGAGATGCTTCTCGGCAGGAATTGTCCAAGCGCCGTGATGAACTAGAACGGCAAAAAATGCAATTTATGGAGGAATCAGCAAAACTGAATCCGGATAACCACAGCGAAGCTGAAAAACTAGATGATAGTCAGCATCAAGTATCACAAATTGAGGAAATGATTGTTGATATTGATAAGCAATTAGGCTCTGACGAAAAAACGGTCACCGATATCGACCAGCTCGAATGGCTGAAGCACAGACTGATTAAATCTTGGAATACCGCAGATGTGCGGGGACGAATCATTTATTTTCATCATCCTCCCTACGTTAGTGAAACAACAAAATGGAATCAGTCACAGACTTTGGCAGTGCGCGATCGCCTGCGTACTGTACTAAATGCCGTTGCTGAAGTTGTAGGTTCCAACACAGGCGATCGTCCGTTAGTCGATTTAGTCTTAAACGGTCATGCTCACTGCTTGGAACATCTTGAAACCGTGGACACGGGAAGTGCTGATTCTCGCATTCATTGGATTGTCTGCGGTGGAAGTGGCTATAGCCTGCGACGCCAGCGCACTGAGGGACCAGATTTGATGGAAAACCAAAAGTTAGTGGCGCATTCTCGCCTGTTTGTTGGTCGTAATGGTACTGGCTCTCTAAAGCGAAGACCTTACTCATGTCTGCGTATTGATGTTAAAGAAGGTTCCACACCCAAGTTTATTGTCCGTCCCTTGGTTGCTGAATGGTATCAGCGAGAGTGGCACAATTACGAAATGGAGTCATTTCAGATTTGACTTGGGTGTAAAACCTACCTGAATGCTACTCCCTTGCCTCAGGAGGATTACTTAGAAATGAACCGCAGAGGACGCAGAGGACGCAGAGGAAATACAGGAGCGAAGGGAGTGGTTTATCTTTTAGCGACGAGGATGCTCAATGTCAGCAAAACCGCGCAATCGTCTTCCTTGAGAATCACCAGTAAAAACATCTGCCCTGCGGACTTCATCAGAGAACTTCAAGCCGGTTCTGGTTTCCAGGTTAGCAATGGACACCTGGAAGTTATTGAATTGACCAACAGGCAGAAGTTCAAAGGGAATATTCTGAACGAATTTCTCCTGACTGACAACGTAGGCGCTAGAAGAAAGCTTGCGCTGTTTGTCTACTACTACAACAACCTTCCAGAAAAATTTAGGAACTTGAACTCCTCGATGAACAATATCACTTTGTTGGAAAACTGGACCAGTGAAAACAGTTGCTAGGAGATCATCTTGATCGGTGTTAGTGAGGATGAAGTTTTCTAGCCCCTGCCACAGCTGCTGTGATTGGTTGAACTGAAAGTACTGAGGCGAGCAATTTGTGAAGTGAAATGTGTCGCTGTTGGCTATTTTTGCCTCGCTTTGTTCTCCCCAAATTGGGTCTTGTCTGCGGACAAGATGACCCCGGTCAAAAAAGTTTCCAGGTTCATTGCTGTAAAAATCATTTCCGACTTGCATCTCTGAGGAGATACGGGGGTCAAAGAACCATTCGTCATCTCTCCGGTTCAGTCCAACCCACTGTTTGCCATCAATATTCACAGCAGTGTAGAAGGCTAAGCGACGGGTTTCACACATGACAATTGAGAAGTGCGTATAGCGGAGGATGTTGTCCTGTGTTCCTTTTACCTGTGCGACTGGACCAAAGGCAAGGGCTGCTGGTGTCAATTCTGGTAGTGGAATCGTGACGCCCAAAAAATCAGGGTTATAACCTTTGCGACCTTCATAGTGACTCAGTGGGCGAACATTTCTGGCAGAAGTTTTAGTACCGGATCTAAGGAAACTTATACTCTGGGGTTGGATGAGAGTTTCTGCAACTGGCGCAGGAGTAGTGATTGTCGAGGTGACCACGCTTTCGCGGGGAGTCGTACCCGGAAATATGCGGATACTTTTGGCGTCTTCAAGGAAAGCTTGAACCAACTGGGAGGCGGAACCCTCCTGTTGAGTTTGGATTTTGTTTACTTGATCCAGAATTTTGCTTGTCCGAACACCTTCATTGGCAATCCATTTTATTTGATTTTCACTCAGATTTTTTGCTTCTTCCTTCGCTACCCACTCGCCGTTGCTCAGTTGAATTTCTTCAACCCCTTCATGGGTGCGAGTTTCTACTACACTCCTGTGATGAATCGCAACCACCTGCCAATTATCATTGAGAGCTGGGGAACCGGAAGACCCAGGAGCCGTGTCGCTAGCATACCAGAGAAAATTGTCTTTAAGGGCATCTTGGTTATCACCAATCTTAAGGACTTTGTTTTCCCGAATAGCAATTTGCTTGGGTTGACCACCTGGGTGTTGGATGACGGTGACGAATTCTAATGGTTCTACCTTGTGAAGCGTAGGATCGAGACGCAAAAACCCGTAATCTGCCAGTTGAGCTTCTCCATCATCCGAGGTTTCAGCAACGGCGACGAGGGTAAAATCAAGCTCAGGATCGGTGATGAATCCTTCCTGAGGAGTCAGATTAAAAGCTTTCCATTGATTAATTTTACCGCTAATGTCCATCTCGTAGCCAAACTGGGCTGATGCTCGCATTGCTGCATCAACAGATTCAATCACATGATGATTTGTAATCAGCAGGCGGGGAGATACCAGAAAGCCAGTTCCCCAGCTTCCATTTGAGCCAAACGAGTCTGCGATCCAAATCCGGCAAACTGCACGGGCAGCTAGCGTCCCCTTTTGGAGGAAGTTAACGGGCAGGAGGTCATTACGCCCAAGAATACGCTCTAAATCAAAGGAGGAAACTCCAGAACCACTCGCCGCGATGTTCTCGATTCGCTTGGATAAAATTGTTACAGGGTCTGCTCTGTGATCGCGCTGCTCTATGTTGGACAACAAAGTTTCCTGGCTAGTGGAAACCTCCTGATTACGCAAGTGTTTTAGCTTGTCGAGAAAGTCGAGAGCGTAGGTTACTGTCTTAACAGACATAAATTTTTAAGACTCCATAAAGCTGACTTGTTTATAACCTCTGAATAAAGATTTGAAATCAATTTCAGATTGATTTTCTCTACAATTTTAGATATGGGATTTACGCACGAGTTACGAAAGAACAAGACTGTAAGATTGCTTCCTTAGGTCGCAATTAGGTTGATTTTCCTTTGCCTATAAAAAGTTTACGTGTTACTACTGAATAATAGTCATCCTTTCAGGGCTTACGCAAAAATTACCAAAAAGCTTAATGTATCCTTAGCTACAGGATGGTTCCCCAACCTAGGCGACTGGCGTCGCCAAGAAGGGTAAGAATTGGTAGAGTATGCGTAAGTCCGATCTTTCTCATTATCACTAAACCGCAAATTGTCTTCGGAATTCCCCTAGAGTTTATTGAAGACATTAAGAACTATACTGAACAGACTGGGGCATCTACGAAAACTGATTAATATCGAAAGCTGTTTAACAATTTATCGTATGTCGCAAGAAATCCTAACCCCAGAAAAAATTTGGATTATTGTCGAAGAAACATCTCAAACAGAAACTACGACTGGTTCTAGAAGCAGTCGTGATATAGGAGGAAGACTTGGAGAAACTAGGGAAGTCGAAGTCACGGAAGAAGTTGTGACTACTAAACGCACAGCGGTTGAGGTGACTAAACTCAAGGAAGAAATGAAGGGGTTTCTGCAAGCAATGAGAGAAATGCTTGATGAACAGGAAGAACCCAGTTCCAAAATGCAGCTGGATGAGGTTCAGTTATCGGTGGAAATCAGTGGTGAAGGAAAAATCAGCTTGTTGGGGATTGGTGGAGGTAAAGCAGGAGGCAAAGGAGCGATGACTTTTAAGTTTAAGCGGAAATAATCGGGATTGGAATATGGCTAGTACAGCACGGCGTAAATAAACCAAGTATTAGACAGCTAACACTTTACCCTT
>NZ_CAWPKW010000032.1:0-116416 GCF_963888615.1 Brasilonema octagenarum UFV-OR1
GTGTCCCCTTGGGACTCAGTGGCTTCCCGCTGTCTTTGGACGCAAAGAAAAGAAACAGAAGAAGAGGATGATGTTCATATCCTATTTAGGAAGGCTGTAGCACAGGTAGCTGCGATCCTAGGACAGCAATAAGGCGGGAAGAATCTTCTCTGCCTTTTGCGTTCACAGTCTGCTCGTACTATTCGTTGGATTTGCGAGGAATCCACAAAGGTAGCGTGTCTTCTGGACTCAAAATCTCAATTTTTCGTTGAGGCTGAAATCCTAAGCGTCAAGAACGCACGCTACGCTAAAAACATGACAAAAACTATACTTTGAAAACATCCTCTTAAAAGAACTACTTTATGACTATAAAAATCCAGACCGAAAAAGACTTTCTTACGCCAAGCACTAGTATCAAGACTAATAAAGAAACAGAAAACGAAAAAGTTCTATGTCCTCATTGTCGGCGCACTGCTACGAACGGTATTAAATGTAAAGGGATGTGTGTGGCTGACAATGACTATTAACGCAATGATTGACAAAAAGCACTTTTTCTGAAAATTTCAATGTCCACAAAGTCAACCGTTACGAACTTTTCTTCAATTTTTTTCTAGAAATGACCTCTAAAGAATGAATTTTTCAGAAGAGTCTCAAGCTAAGCTGAGGGTGACATAATGCAATCAAAAAATTAGGCTGGAAACTGTCTGGCGAAGCACCCAATTGGGGGATTCAGGCTAAAAAACTGTTTTTAATAAATAGTGACAGATTAGCCGAAATCGAACAGCAATCAGCCACTAGGAGGAGGGTTTTATGATCGTTGTCCATCATCTCAACAACTCGCGATCGCTGCGCGTACTATGGCTGCTCGAAGAATTAGGTATCGAATACGAAATCAAGTACTATGAACGCGATGCTCAGACGATGCTGGCACCAGCATCGCTGTACCAAATCCATCCCCTCGGCAAGTCACCCGTGATCACAGATGCAGATCTGACGATCGCTGAGTCGGGTGCCATTATCGAATACATAGTGGATCGCTACGGCAATGGTCGGTTAATCCCAGCATTGGGTACGCCGGAGCGTCTGCGCTACACGTATTGGCTGCATTACGGCGAAGGTTCTGCAATGCCACCGCTGGTGATGAAGGTAGTTTTCAAACATTTTGGGAAAGGGGACAGCGGCGCTCAAGATGCGTTCATCGCCCCCCAGATCAAGCTTCATTATGACTACGTAGAAGGCGAGCTTCGTAAGAGTACATGGTTTGTAGGCGAAGAATTCACTGCCGCCGATATCCAAATGAGTTTTCCGCTGGAAATGCTCGTCCAGCTTCCCGAACAGGTCGAGAACCGACCAAAGATCAAGGAATTTGTCGAACGCATCCATGCGCGACCTGCTTATAAACGCGCCCTTGAACGTGGAGGTGCATACGACTTAACCAAATTCTAATAGTTGATTAGCGATGCAGTGACTCTAACCGAAACAATTTTAGATTGGGGAGCCAATACTGTTCGCGCAGCGTGGCACTTTGTGCCATAGGAGGGTTTCCCGACAGAGGTACTTGGCGTTGACTTTCGGTACAAGCCCCGTCCTTGACGGACGGAATTAATCCAAAATCGTAAATCTAAAAATTTAGAGATGAGTTCTGTTTCGCTCCAAGCAGAGCACTTTTAGGGTGGAGTTAATCCAAAATCTAAAATCCTAAATCCAAAATTGATTGACGCATTTGCAGGTGCTTTTTCATCAATTCAAAGTAGGGTAGAAACATAGCCCGTTACTACCTTACTTTCAACTGTAGCTACTAGTAGTTATAACCTAGTAGCACAGATGGCAGCACCAATGAGTCCTACTTGTTGATTTAGGACAACATAAACGGGTATATCTTCAAGCAGAGGACGCATCCTACCTTTTTGAGTGAAATTGCGGATGAACCTGTCTTGTTGGATTAAAGGCAGTATTTTCGGAGCAATTCCACCAGCAACGTACAAACCACCATAAGGTAGAAGTTTAAGTGCAATATTACCTGCTTCTGCAGCGTAGGCTTCTACAAATAACTGCATGGTTTGTTCACAAAGGCGATCGCTTTTCTCTAATGCAGCGTTACCAATGACAGCACCCGGATCAACGCTTTTTTCTTGCCCTCCCACTTCTTGTTCGCACTTTCTTATTATTTGGGCAATTTCTGGTGATTCAGTAGCAATTTTGCGATCTCGTAGAAATTGGTAAATTGCTAGAATTCCCATCCCAGAAACGACTCGTTCTACAGAAACCCGTTGGATATCATGCTTCGAGAGCAGGTATTTCAAAAGTTGAAACTCTAATTCGGTACGGGGGGCAAAGTCAACGTGTCCACCTTCAGAAGCAAAAACTTGATAGTTCTGTCCCTGCTTAATCAAAAATCCTTGTCCCAAACCAGTACCAGCACCAATAATAGCAATAGGGGCTTCGGGGTTGGGTTTGCCAGCCTGTAAAGTTAGCAGATCTTGGTTGTCTAAACCTAAAACACCATAGCCAACAGCTGCAAAGTCGTTGATGAGAGAAACATGGGATATACCGAGTTCTTGTTGTAAACGTTCGCTATCAAGGAACCAAACTAAATTAGTCAACTTAGCGGTATTTTGCACCACCGGTCCTGCAATGGCAAAACACGCTTTTTCTGGAGTTTGTGTGTTAGCCTTAAGCAAGAACTTTTGTACCATCGGCACCAAATCGGGAAAGTCTCCACTGGGGTACCGTTCCTCACAGATAGTGTGTAATGAAGCTTTTTGTGATGCTTCAACCAATCGTAAGATGGTTTTCGTGCCGCCGATGTCTCCTGCCAATAGTAATGTCATGTGAGTTGTTCTTAGTTAAAGCGAATGACTTCTTCTACCTGAGTTAAATGCGAGGTATCTCCCTTTAGTTCTAGCAACCACTCTGGGTGTTGACGCACAACTTTTACTAAAGAACATAGAGAAGCCTTCACTTCCGTTCTGGCAATTTCACCTACTAAACCTATTGCCGCCCCCAATACGGACGCACCATGTCCCACTAAAAGAATATTTTCTGGAGAGAATTCTGTCGTTAGGCATCTAGCAGTTTGTCCCGAACGTTCCTGCATTTTTTCGTAAGTTTCTGGGTAATTTACTGCAATGCGCGGAGTGTAGCTGATGTCTATTCTGGGGAATAATTCTGCTAATGCTCGGGTTAAGAGTCGCAGTGGTTCTTCTTTCATCCAGACGGGATTCAGCCATTCGCTTAAGCCTGTTTCTAGTTTTATCGGCAAATCAAGAACTTCTGCCACGGCGTTTGCTGTTTGTACTGTCCGCAGGAAGGGGGAAGCAAAAATATGAGTAATATGTTCTCGCTTGAGCCGATTGGCTAATTGCTGCGCTTGCACCATACCATCTTCAGAAAGTGGTGGATCGTAGCGTCGTTCTGCTGTGAGAAACCAATCAGGGTTAACAAAGTCGAGACGGTTGGCGTGTCTTGCGATCCAAACAATTTGACTCATGGTATGATTAAACATTTTTTTAAAGCAAAGCCTATGCTCTACGCATGCAGCCCGTTAGCATGGGCTATCAGTTAAAATAATATGACATAATGTGTAACTATTTGTAATAGAATAATTTATAGGCGTTTTGCGCAAAGCATGAGGTACACGGGTAGGGGCACGGGTAGCCTCATTGGTGTCAACTTAACGTTCAACCCTCTATTCCACGTTGGTTTGACCTCACTCCCCTTCGGGTATCTCCTGCAAAGACGCTACACGAACACCAGTCGCCGTGAGAGCGGAAACCCTCACAACGACCGCGCTCAGTGCACAGCCTGCAGCGCTGGATTCACCGTTAAGCGTAGCTTAACGTCCCCTTACTCCAACCAAAGTTGATTTTTAGCTTGTTCCGCTTCATTTTCCATGAGCCTTGGATGGACAACCCTATACAATGTCTACTCGTAAAACCCAAAATCTGGGTGTATTTTTGCGGTGAATCCAGCGCCGTGCGGTGAATAAGGGCGCGAATGACGGCTTTCCCCACCTAGGGCGTCGGTCAAGTAATAATGGTTGACAAAATAGATGTAATATGGGTGGGTATTGACCAAAATCAGTTCGGATTAGAGGGTGGTGTAATTTATGCGTCCTTCCTAGTGGAATCCTCCCATCGAATTATCGCCCGTCAGAGCGAAGCATCATCTCTGGGATTAACAGAGCTAAACTATTTATCTTTTTACGCCACAACCGTCATCTTCTGTTTAAGGCACAGTTTCAAGCAGAACTGACTACTATGTTTAAAGACAGCACGGTTGGTCATTGTCCTGTGCCGCCTGCACAACTAGCGTTAGCATTAATTCTACAAGCCTACACTGGAGTTAGTGATGATCAAGTGATTGAAGCATTGGTAATGGATAGACGTTGGCAGTTAGTACTCGAGTGTCACGATTGCCAAAACGCCCCTTTTAGTAAAGGAACTTTGGTAAATTTTCGACAAGCGATGATCGACTTTGAAGTTGACCGGAGATTAATTGAGCGTACAGTAGAAATATCAAAGGAGCAAGGTGGATTTGGTTCCAGTAACTTGAGAGCTGCATTGGACTCCTCACCGTTATGGGGGGCGGCAAAAGTAGAAGATACTTATAATCTGTTAGGTCACGCGCTGCGTAAAGCTGTAAGGTTAATGGCGCAAACGTCGGGGCAGTCAGTTGCAGAGCTTGCACACCAAACACAACTAGATGATCTACTCACACGAACTTCGCTCAAAGCCGTCTTAGATATGAACTGGGATAACCCAACTGAGCGTTCAATAGCCCTAGAAACCATTCTCAACGCTCTAGATCAAGTAGAGTCTGAGTTACAAAAAAAAATGAATATCAGGAGCTAAAGGATGCCCAACAAGCACTGTCCGTGGCACGACAGATTCAATCCCAAGATGTAACTATTGATTCTAGTGGGAAACCAACACTGGTTAAGGGTGTAGCCAAAGACCGCCGAATTTCTATTGAAGATTCAGATATGCGTCATGGACGTAAAGTCTGCCGGGGGAAGCAACCCAAGCGGCGAGCTTTACGTAAAAGCCGCTCACAACGTTTTGATGGTTATAAACGTCATCTGCTACGGGATTTGGATATCGGGGTGGTGCGTTCCGTCGGTTTGACGAGTGCTAACGTTCCAGAAGCTCAAGTTACTGAAGCAATGGATGCAGATTTGAAACATCACAAAGTTAAGATGGTAGAGCTGCACATTGATCGAGCCTACTTAAGTAGTCATTGGGTTAAACAACGTTCCCAAGACTTAACTATTTTCTGTAAAGCTTGGCCTGTACGTAATGGCGATTGCCGGAGGCGCAGCTAGCTTAACGCTTGATCAAGACGGACTTTGTACTTGACTGGAACCAAGGTCTAATTCGTTGTCCTAATCATGTCAGCATCCCCTTTGAGTCTGGAAAAACTGTTCACTTTCCCGCCTCTGAGTGTAGTGTTTGTCCTTTACGTGAACATTGTACTACTTCTATTAGAGGTCGCAATGTCTCAATTCATGAGGCAGTGCGTTGCGCGGGTTCCCCGCGTTGTAGCAACTGCCGTCCGGATGAAGCTTTTATGCAGGAATTGCGTGAGCGCCAAGACACTGAATCCGCAACAGCTAAACTCCCAGAACGTTCTATTGTGGAGCATACCTTGGCTCATCTCGGGCAATGGCAAGGCGACCGTGCCCGTTATACTGGCTTGCGCAAGAACTTATTTGACTTGCGGCGTGTAGCAGTTGTACATAATCTCCATGTAATTGCACGGTTGCTATCTGGCGCTTCAAACCAACAAGTCTTTTAAATCCCCTAGTTAATGATACGCCCTTGGCGTCTGCCCTTTGGGCAATCGCATCCTTATTCTTCCTGCTTTTCCAGACACATATTATCTCTTTTTTGTCAATCACTATGACTTGACCCACGCCCTAGAACCCCTTACTCTTACCGCTTGTCAATTAACCATCGGCGGGGTTTTATCTCTAGCCAAGGTCAGGGTTTTTTTTGTTATGCCCTGCTAGCTAATAAGTTGCTTTTTTAGATTCTGTTTCACCTTGTACACTCCCTTTTAGCGCAAAGCTCGCCGGGAGGAGTATCCCCCCGGCAGACTTTGCGCCAGTGCCAGCCCATAACAGCCGTCTGATTACGCCCTGTGCCCAGCTTTGGTCTCTAGGATTGCGAGCCTACTTGCCGTGGGCAGATAAGGAGTCACCTCTGAGTTTGAGGGGAAGGGTTTTCACCTTCATTCCTTCCGAAGTTCAACCTTTTGATCGCTCTCAAGGCTGGTTAGCTTATACTTGGACTGATTGCCAAGGTTTGGCTAACAACGAATCGCACTAGTAGTCCACCAAAGCAACTTTGCCGGGTCAGACAGTCGGGTATAAGCGCTCCATCTTTCTGCGTGCATCCGTGGTTTGAAATCGCCAATTCACACTTGCTCGTTGAGAATTACGCTGTTTCTCCCAAGCGGCAATTTCTACCTCCAAAGTTGAGCGATCGCCAATCCGTGTCTCTAAACATTGACGAGATAAAACGGACAATTCAATCTCCACCTGGTTCAACCAACTAGCGTGTTTGGGCGTATAGTGAAACTCGAGTTTTTGTATGATTCTCCGGGCTTCTTGTGGGTTAAAGGCTTCATATAAAGCTGCGGGATTGTGGATATTTAGGTTATCGACAACTAGGCGAATAACTTCCGCTTCTCGGCAATAAATGTCTACCAAATCTTTCATTTGTTTTGCAAAATCTATTTTGGTACGCTGCTGTGTGACTTCTATGTGTCGCCATCCTGCCAAAGGTTGAAAATACGCAAATAAATTAACAGTGCCGTTGCGTTTATACTCGTAGTCATAACGCTCTGGTTGGTCAGGTTCAGGAGGCAATGGTTGTCTAACCTCTTCTACTAGTTGATACGGGGTTTCATCAAAACAGACTACTGGGCGCTTGGGATCATAAGGTTCATTGTATAAATCCAATAAATCTTCCATCCGTAAAACATACTCAGCATTTACCTCTGGTATGCACCATTGTTCCTTCAACCACGGTTTTACTGAGTCCCTTCGGGACACGCTACGCGAACGTTTTTTTTAAGTAGCAGCGAACTGTTTGATCACAAATCGAATCCACAACGCCAATACCTACTAACTCGTCTGCCAAAAGCTGCATTGTCCAACGAGTACGCCCCTCTGGAGGAGATGAACAAGCAGTAGCTATCAGAAATGCTTCTTGCTTACCATCGAGTTTGCGAGGCTTGGGTGGATGCGGTCTATCCTCAAGGGCAAAGTCTATGCTTCCAGTTACAAATTTCTGACGAGTGCGTTCGACAGTTGAGACGTTGACTTTAAGCGCTGAGGCGTTAAGCGAAGCTCTGCGAAGGAATCGCCTCATCTGTTTTAGCTTCACTTGCCATCAGGAGAATATAGGCGCGGGTGATTGTTCGCGCCTTACGCTTACCTGTTTTTATTAGCGACCGCAGTTGAGATTCCTCAACCTCACTCAAATCCACAATGTATTTCTTTGTCATAATGCCACCCACTCGCAATCTTGGAGTAGCTTATCAAATTATTGGCATTACCTGGCAAAGTTGCTTTGGTGGACTACTAGTTGTTTAGTTTCTTGACGACTTAGGACGAACTTTGTTAAGTGTTAAGCGTATTTCCATCGAAAACCTCCCAGTCCAAAAACTTGCTCATCTCCCCTTTGACTTGCTCCAAGGTTACCTGTACCCTCGTATGATGAAAATATAAGAAAGTAGCCAAATCATAACGGCATCACATGGGCAGTATTTGGGAACTTGATTTTTACTCGCGTCCGATTCTGGACGAAAATCAGAAAAAGGTTTGGGAAGTTTTGGTATGCGAAACTCCTTTGGAAACCCGAACTAAAATTGATTCTGTCTTTCGCTTTGCGAAATATTGCCCCAGTACTGAGGTGAATTCAGTGTGGCTGCGGACTGCGCTGGAAGAAGCAATCAGCGAAGCAGGAAAAGCACCAATCAGAATACGCTTTTTCCGCCGCCAAATGAGCAACATGATTACCAAAGCTTCCAGAGATTTGGGTATTTCCGCCCAGCCAAGTCGCCGCACTTTGCTGCTTAACCAATGGCTGGAACAGCGGATGGAGGAAGTTTATCCTCAAGAACCTGGGTATCAAGCAGGAACAAATCCATCTGTACGTCTAGAGAATCCTCCACCCCTACGCTTACCAGACGCTTTAGAAGGAAAGCAGTGGATATTTGTGACTTTACAACAATCGGAATTCACCCAAATGCACGACTGGGAAATAGGTTTTGGTGAAGCTTTCCCCTTTGAATTGGCACAAATTTCCCCTGAAACCCCTATTCCTGGTATTCTGATTTTCTCACCAAGAGCATTGCCGATCGCAGGCTGGATATCCGGTTTAGAGTTAGCTCGGTTGAAATTAGATGATAAGGAAGAGCCGAGATTGGTTTTAGAAACCGGTGCAACTGAAAGCTGGATTTTGGCAAATCTCAAAAACTCTCAAACCTTAGCAGAAGCCAAAAGCTTTGAAGAAGCAAAGCAAAAAGCTAATGGGGTGCATTTTATCGCAGTACAGTCCAATCCTCAAGAAGAATCTTTTGCGGGGTTTTGGCTGTTGCAAGAGGTCAATGTGCCGTAAATTTGATAGAGGTACTGCCACGCCTTTAGCTGTAGCGGGAATCAACTCATAAACTAATTAGATGGATAAAGGTTGGTGGGGAGTGGTTCATTGTTAGTCATCAACAATTGATAACTAACAACTAACAACCATCCATTTCCTATTGCCAATTTCTAAGTCCACAGCCAAAACAACATGGTGTATAAAGAATTACCAAATAATTTTCTGGTGGAAGAACTGCTGGAACTCTCGATAAAATCGGGTGCGGAAGCAGCTGAAGTCTATCAGTCAAAATCACTGTCTCGACCTGTGTTTTTTGAGGCAAATCGCCTCAAGCAGCTCGAAAGTAGCCAATCAGAAGGCACAGCACTGCGGCTGTGGCGCAATGGATGTCCCGGATTAGTCGTGGCTTACGGTCCAGTCGAACCACAAGCATTGGTGGAACGTGCTTTAGCCCTAAGTCAACTCAATCAACCTGAAGCAGTGGAATTAAATGGTGATTCTAAGCCTTCTTACCCAAACCTGGGTGAAGATGTACCCATAGAAAAGTTGGTGGAGTGGGGGAAAGAAGCGATCGCTATCATCCGCGACGCATATCCAGATGTTATTTGTACAAGTGAGTGGGAATGCGATGTTGAAACCACAAGACTTGTTAACACCAAAGGTTTAGATTGCCATTACAGCGACACCACCCTAAGTTGCTATGTAGAAGCAGAGTGGGTACGAGGTGACGACTTTTTGAGCGTTTCTGATGGTCAAACCAAAAGAGGTAACCTTCAGCCAGACAGAGTTGCTCACCAAATTTTACAACGGTTGGCTTGGGCAAAAGAAAACGTTACACCTCCCAACGGTCGCGTTCCAGTTTTGTTTACTTCTAAAGCTGCTGATATGCTTTGGGGAACTGTACAAGCAGCTTTAAATGCCAAGCGAGTTTTAGAAAAAGCTTCTCCCTGGGTAGAACGTATTGGTACACCAGTGATGTCACCAATTCTCACCCTCTACCAAGATCCCAAAGCAGGACCTTACAGTTGTCCGTTTGATGATGAAGGTATCCCAACCCAATCTTTAGTATTTATCCAAAATGGTGTATTGCAGCATTTTTACTGCGATCGCACCACCGGACGCCAGTTAAACATGGCTTCCACAGGTAACGGTTTTCGCCCCGGTTTAGGCAGTTATCCTACTCCTGGTTTATTTAATTTCCTCATCCAGCCTGGAGGTGAATCGCTACAACAATTGATTCAATATCTGGATGATGGGTTAATTGTGGATCAAATCCTGGGAAGTAACGGCGGCATTTCTGGTGACTTTTCCATCAACGTTGATTTGGGATATCGTGTCCAAAATGGTCACATTATTGGGCGCGTCAAAGATACGATGGTGGCTGGAAACGTCTATACAGTTCTTAAACAATTAGTTAAACTGGGTGACGATGCTGACTGGAACGGTTCTTGTTACACTCCATCTTTATTAGTAGAAGGGTTATCTAGCACTGGCAAGCAAAATTGAAATGAGTGACATACTCCCCACCGCATGGCGGATGGGGCTTCTCAACCAATCCAGCTATTGCTATCTCCTTTGGAGACGCTACGCGAACGGAGGCGTTGAGCTTTGTTTAGACAGAACGGGATGCCCCTCCGCTCTGTTTTTTATGTTGATTGCTGCATTCCAATCACGATCCATTTGACAACCACATTGACACTTGTGCCAACGCTCATGCAGTTTCTTCGGAACCTTGACGCCACAACTTGAACATATCTGAGATGTGTTGTGCGGATTGACTGGCACTACCAACAAACCAGCTTTTTCGGCTCTGTTTGCCAGTATTGAAAGAAAACTTGACCAGCCAGCATCGTGAATTGATTTAGCTAGATTGGACTTTCCCAATCCCTTTACGTTCAAGTCCTCGTGAGCTACCACATCATGCCGATTGAATAAGCGTTTAGCAGTCTTGAAGTGAAAGTCTTTACGCTTGTCAGTTACTTTTTTGTGCTGTCTGGCAAGTTGCTTGACTGCTTTATTCCTGCGGTTACTACCTTTCTTGCGACGCGAAATACGTTTTTGTAGACGCTTCAATCGCTTTTCCGCTTTCCGGTAATATTGCGGGATGGGTGCTTGGAATCCTTCTGAAGTAGTAAGAAAGTGCTTCAATCCCACATCAATACCAACAATCAAATCAGGATTGATATCTGGTTTGGTAGTCGGGACTGTAGGATCTTCCAGCGATAAGGTTACGTATCTCTTCATACCAATTGAATCTATCAGCCAACAGATACTTGTATTGCGCTCTCAACATAGATAGCCATCTATCAATGTCAGCAGCTTGTTGTTTGGTTGGTCGTAGTCGAAACTGGTATGAAGTTCTCATTTGCTTTGCCCTCCTTGTCATCTATGTTAGCATGAATGTAGTGACAACGACATGATTATGAAAAACAATTTCTTACAAATAAGACTCAGTGATCGTCGAATGAGCAAATTACGCGAGTACTCAGCAATTGAAGATAAGACTATGACTCGCGTACTTGAGGACTTCATTGACTCGTTACCCACTAGGAGTGTGGGAACTCCTCACGCAGCCAACAATCCCGTTGATCAAGAACAACATTGATTGTGGCTGCAATCGTCATTCCCCGGCTATCCATCCCCACCGCACGCCGGACTCTTGAATTCCGGCGAACTTCGTTAAAAAATAATTTAGTGACTTTTTCTTTGTTCAAGTGATAACCTTGATAGGTTTGTTGCAAAAATCTGGTTTTAGGAGATTTAGAACCACAGATGGACACAGATGTACATAGATAATTTATCTGCGTCCAAAGCTTGTGCATCTGCGGTTTCATATTTATTTTTGAATTTTGAACTTTGAATTTTGAATTAATATGTTACCTCTTGTGATCACTCAGAGCTTTCGCACTTTGTGGCAGCCTAGAAGAGGTTTAGCGATCGCAGAAGCATCGGTTATCGGGGTCGTCGCTGCTCTATCAGCTGTATTCTTTAAATTTAGTGTTGGATGGTTAGGATCATGGCGAGTTCATTGTTCCTACTTATTTCCTGCGTGGCTTGTCTTACCAGTAATTGGTGTTTGCTTTGGATTTTTAGCTGGGTTACTTGTGCAGAGGTTGGCACCTGAGGCGTCTGGTGGAGGAATTCCACAAGTCAAAGCCTCTCTTGGGAATGTGCCAGTCAGACTGTCGTGGCGTGTGGCAGCTGTAAAGTTATTAAGTTCTATTATCGCTTTGGGGTCGGGTTTGACATTAGGGCGGCAAGGTCCTACTGTTCATATTGGGGCGGCTTTGGCGGCGGGGATGAGTCGTTGGGTTCCTACCTCCCCAGATCATCGACGTCAGATGATCGCTGCTGGTGCAGGTGCTGGGTTGTCAGCAGCTTTCAACGCCCCGATTGCGGGCATGATTTTTGTTGTCGAGGAATTACTTCAAGATTTATCAGGATTAACTTTAGGAACTGCTATTATTGCTTCATTTATTGGTGGTGTTGTCTCACGACTGTTAGGTGGTCGTAGTCTACAACTTGACTTGGCAGCAACTCATTATTCCAGCAGCTTTTCAATCACAGAAATTCCCTTTTACCTAATTTTAGGAGTCCTCGCGGGGTTACTGGCGGCATTATTCAATCGTGGATTGATCGCTAGTCAAAGAATTTACCGTAATTTACACATTAGCTTGCCGTTACGAGTGGCATTGGCTGGATTTATTTCTGGTGTTATGGTTGCTTTGCTACCACCTTCTTTCCGCAATAATAGTGAGTTACGGGAGTTTGTAATCACTGGTGAAGTTGATCCTTCCATCGCAGCGCTTGCCTTTGTCGCTCAGTTTATCCTTACCTTGGTCGCATTTGGCTCAGGAGCGCCAGGAGGATTATTTGCTCCCAGTCTAATCTTAGGTTCTTGTTTAGGATATATTATCGGTGTCTTCCAGGAACATGCCTTGGGACTGGGAAATCCCACAACTTATGCACTGGCAGGAATGGGTGCCTTTTTTAGTGGTGTTTCTAAAGTCCCATTTACGGCAATTGTGATTGTGTTTGAGATCACCACAGATTTCAATTTGGTGCTACCTTTGATGATTGGCTCTGTCACATCGTACTTAGTTGCCGAAAAGATAGTCCCTGGGTCATTGTATGACAAACTTCTACAATTAAGTGGCATCACTATCCAAAAACAAGCTCCTATTGAAGGACTACTGACAAAGTTAACAGCAACAGATGTGATGCAAAGACGGGTAGATACTCTAGAGGTAGAAACGTCTCTGGATGAAACAGTAGAGGCTTTTTCACGTTCTGACCATCGGGGTTTTCCGATAGTATTAGATGGTAAATTAGTAGGAATAGTGACACAAAGTGATTTGCGGAAAATACGCGATCGCAACCTCCCGAAAGATGCGAGTCTCACGGAAATAATGACTAGCAATCCTTTAACGGTCACTCCCGTGCATAGCCTCAGCGATGTACTGTATTTATTAGATCGCTATCAAATTAGTCGCTTACCAGTAGTCGAGGGGCGTAGACTGATTGGGATCATTACCCGTGCAGATATTATTCGCGCAGAAGCAAACCATATCAACTGTGAAAACAAGCAATCTAAGTCGCGATCAGAACCTTCTTATGTTGTTTATCAAACGCGTTCTCCGAGTACTGGTAGAGGAAGAATATTAGTACCGATAGCGAATCCGGAAACAGCAGTGACACTATTGGAGATGGCTGCTGCGATTGCTCGCGATCGCCATTATGAAATAGAGTGCATACAAATTATGCCTATCTCCCGCCACAGTTCCCCAACAGAAACACCAGTCAGAACAACGAAAAGTCGTCGCTTGTTAAGATTGGCAGAAGCTTTAGGCAAAAAGCGCAAAATCCCCGTGCATACGCAAATTCGGGTTGCTCATGATCCAGCCCAGGCAATTTTAGAGACAATAAAAGAAAGACACATCGATTTGCTTTTGATGGGGTGGAAAGGTAGCACTTCTACTCCTGGTCGTATTTTTGGGGATATTGTAGACACTATCATTCGTCGTGCCAGTTGCGATGTGGTACTAGTGAAGTTGGGACAAGACAATTCTAAATCGCGAAAAACACTTAACCAACCAAAGGATCTGATTCAAAATTCCAAACTACTGACTCCCAACTCAGCACTCAGCAACCCTAATCACCAAGAAAATCTCCCCACGCCCCAAACTCCTCAGTACTCCTTTAACCGTTGGCTTGTTCCAATGGCTGGTGGTCCTAATGCGTCGGTAGCGATTAAATTGTTACCTGCTTTAGTCACATTGGGAAATGATCCAAAAGTTCGCCTGACTAGAATATTCAAGCCATCAGAAATAGAGCCAGATATGAGAATTTTGGAAGAAGCTATTCGCCAACTGATTCGTCGCCGCAAATTGAGTAGTACTGTATTCGCCTCAGCCATTAAATCCGACTCAGTTGCTCAAGGTGTGATTAATTTGGTCAAAGAAGAACAATACGATGTTGTGATTTTAGGCGCTTCGCGCGAAGGGATGTTGCAACACGCAATTACAGGTAATATTCCAGAGGCGATCGCTTCTGGTGTTGATAGTACAGTCATTTTAGTCAGAGGAGCGTTAACCGCTTCAGCCTAAAAACTAGATCATTTTGAATCCTTTTTTCCATTCCCGTTAAGGGGAAGGTTTTTGCAGATTTTTGGTAATTACTTCAGTCAGGAAAGATCTGCAAAAATTTCTATCTTGTTACGCGAATAAGTCATCGAAAGAGATTCTGCACCATCTGGCAGAGCATAGCTAGTAGATTTTTATTTCTCTGGCTAGTTAATGTTTGCAAAATTTGCTGGTTTGGGGCATTGTATTTGCAAAGCAATTTACATTTAAAAACCATTCGAGATTATGAATCCCTATTACAGTAGCGATGACTGATATTAGAGTTACCAGCCAAATAGTCCAAGGCTTTATGTCGCGCATATATATTGTCCAATATTTTGTGATTTACTGATTTCCTCTATCACTGAATCTCTGCCTTAACATTCAACAAATAAGACAGTAGGGCAATTGGTTGTCACTACGTTATATTACTGTGTTAAAGTTATACTAACTTAATTTTTAGATTTTAGATTTAGTGATTGTGAAAGAATCATTGGTAATCCTTTTTAAGGTTCAATCCGTCGCATTCTTTTTTCAATTTTGTATTAGATTGTGCTGTCAAATTATCTTAGTAATTCTATTGAGATTATAGTCTTAATTTGTTTGTAGCTTGATTTTAACAGCTTTATAAAAAAATGTATACAAAAATTACTTAAATTCCAACAGGAAAATGTAAATTTTACGTATATCCATAAGTAGCGACACCTGTAGCGTCAACCCTCCGGCTTATCGCCTTTGCCTGCAGCGCTTACGCGATCGCCTAATCTTGTAGGGTGTACAAAAAAACAATTTTCTTTCCCCTTACATACGCCCTTCGGGTTCGCCCTATGGCGTAAGCCATAGGGCAGTGGCTCCCCTACACTCCTACACCCCTACACCCTCATCGCCTTCTTTACCAATTCTGGTATCTCAGAAGGACGTTCTGCAACTGGAACTCTGGCAAAGGAAAAGGCAGCTAACTTATTTTTTGCTGTGCCAAAATCGGGATCGCGTCCGATGACAGCCGCCAAAGTTCCAGTTTGACGCCAATGTTTTGCAGGTGGTGCTTCTCTACCTGCAACATAAGCAACAACTGGTTTATCAATTGCTTCGGCAATATATCGTGCTGCGGCTTCTTCGCGATCGCCACCGGGTTGTCCAACTAAAACTATTGCCTTTGTGGCTTCATCTTCATCCAATATTTGCAACCATTGCAGAAAAGACGAACCAACGATCGCATCACTTCCAATGCTGACACTCATCGACTGTCCCAAGCCAGCATCAGTTAATTCCCTAGCTATTTCGTAGGTGAGAGTCGTGCTTCGACTTAGTATTCCTACTTTTCCTTCAGTATAAAATTCACTAGGTTGAGTTCCTAAAAGGATTTTTCCTGGTATGATGATCCCAGGACTATTTGGTCCTACTATCAGGGTTTCTTTTGCTTCGGCTTTACGAAGTAGTTGTACCATATCCAACGGTGGTACACCAGGAGAGATGATAATGATTTGGCGGATATTAGATGCGATCGCTTCTAGTGCTGCATCTAGAACTTGGTAAGGATGTACGCAGATAATTGTAGTATCAATAACTCCAAATTTATCCACGACTTCCTCTACAAGGTCGAAGACTGGCAGACTGTAGATCTGTTGTCCACCCCATCCAGGATTAACCCCAGCGACCAAATTTGTACCATTGGCTTTCATTTGAGCAACATGATTTGCTGTAATGTACTCAGAAAAGCCTTGGATTAACACTTTGCTATATGGTGTTAAATTCATACTATAGAATTTGTGAAATTATTTGTGTAGGCACAGGGAACAGGGAACAGGGAACAGTGAACAGTGAACAGTGAACAGTGAACAGAGTCAGCGATTTGTTGACTCCCCTTAACTTGGTAACTGATAACTGATAACTGTACCAAGCTTCGCAAAAATCAAATAGTAGTCTTATAGGTGAATTAATTAAAACCTTCTATATGCTGTTGATTTAGCCAAACGGATTGCTTCTGCTACGCCCTTATCTAAATTTTCCACTACCGTTATTGACGTGTCAGTTGGAGTTTTCAGTGCTGCTATATCAGCTCTTGCTGTATCGAATTCAGAACCAGCAAGACGCACGACTAAGCGGGGAAAACTGTTCTCTCGACGTTTACCGCCATTTGACTTAGCCATAAATAATTGAGTTTCATTCATACTATTTTCTACGAACTCACCAATGACTTGAGAAACTTCGCTACCTTGAGAAATGCTACCTAGGAAATTAATGAGTATTACCTGAATACTTTTATCAGTAGCTATATTTTTTAAAGCTTTTTCCAAGCGACTCTTAAAGGTAGTTGGTGAAGCATCAGTAACAGACGCATGGCGGAGGTTCAAACATACCCCAGGTTTCCCACCACTATTAATCACCAAGTCTAAAGTTGCCATTACCAATCCAGCACCATTGCCCAAAATGGCAATTTTACCGTTCATTTCTACTACATCCCAGTTGCCCAAATTCCTGATTGTATCGCTACTGGTATCATTATTTTCCATGGCTTGTGCCATATCAGCGATATTTGGATGGCGACCAATTGCTCGTTCGTTAACGCTGACGTTACCATTAAGCGCCATAACTTGACCAGAGGCACTTACACCTAAAGGATTGATTTCCACCAAGTCCAAGTCTTTTTCTACAAATAAGTGGTACATCTTCTCAACAACAGTGCTCACTGACTGTATCAATGCACCTTGCAAGCCCATTTTCAACGCCAGTTGTCGAGCATAAAATGGGGAAAACTCTTGTTCAACAACCACGTAGTGCATTTTTTCGTCTGCGGATTCCCAATCTATGTCCTCTGCTTCAGTACAACCTAAAAGTATAGGACGGCAGACAGCTGTATCCAATACCACAGCAAGATAAAATTCTTGATCAGTTTCGTACTTAGTTTCTGCCAGTAACACTTCTGGCAATTGTCCTAAAATTGGCAAATTAAAGATACTTCGTGCTGCGGCGATCGCATCAATTGTCGTTCCTACAAACCTGACTCCACCTACTTTTGCTCGTTCCACCGCATTGACTTGAGATTTCAGAACAATTGGGTAGCGAATTTTTAAACGTTTTAAATCCGTGGGATGGTCAATTCGTTGCGAAGGCAATACAGGAATGCCTATGTTCGCAAACCATTCTTTGACTTGGTATTCTAATAAATCCATTGACACACACCTTTTTGCCACATTATAAGGGTGGCTAGAGTGAATCACGAAAACATTCACGCTGCCCCCTTATTGCAGGATAAAGCTTTTTTTGACTAGAAATCTTTCTGTTTTTTTATCAATTTTATTTAGTTTCTTAAATCGATAAGATACATTTATTGATTTTTATCATAAATTAGTTTTTTACTAAAATATAATATCATTACTTACCTCTGTAATTTTGCTATATTTTTTCAATATCTTCTGTAACAATAGAAACATTTAAATTGTTGGCATTTCTCATAAGTCAGTAATCTTGTTGTTGATCAATGATTTAGGATTGCTATAGTACGTATGATAACAAATATATTTGTTAATAATTTGATACAAATGTACAAGGTAAAGTCTGTGCAAGCAGAAAAATCGGTTATGTTAGCTATAAAATTAGTTAAATCCCGAAAGGAAACTAACAATAGTCACATAACTAGTCATGTCAGCACAACAAAACAAAGAAATCGCCCGACAATTCTGTGAACAAACATGGGGAAAGGGAAATTTGGCAGTAGTAGAGGAACTTGCTAGCCATGACTTCAAGGTTTACTACCCTATACTTCCTGGAACACTTGATTGTGAGGGTTTTAAATCATGGGTCGCTGACATTCACACAGGTTTCCCCAATCTACAGTTTACAATTACAGATGCAATTGCTGAAGGGGACAAAGTTGCGATTAGCTGGACTGCTCAACGCACTCATAAGGGAGATATAAAGTTTCTAAACCTCCCTCCAACAAAAAAGTCAGTATCGTGGACAGGAATTATAATTTACCGCATTGTCGAAGGCAAAATCACCGAAGAGCGAGGGCAAGAAGATGCTTTGGGTGTTCTTCAGCAACTCGGTTTAATTCCAAAGCTGTAGCTTTGGTTATCTCATATAGGTGAAGACAAAAATAGACCCCATCTAGGACGTGCTAAACGGGGTTTTTTGTTATTTTGAATAGTATGCATGAGATCAACTAAATAGCCAGAAATAAATCTATTCCGAAAAACAAAATCTTGCGCAAAGTAGCTATTGAGTACTGTTGCACGAGTAAAGAGGATACCGCAAGTTCCTCGGCTAGCCATTGCGTGATTCCCAAACTAATTTCTTGCGTTATTACTTGTAATACTAATGCTAGTACCACCGTTAATGCTACGGCAGTTTTAGCGATATGCTGGTGATTTTTGGGATCGGGTTGAGAATCAATCTCTTTTTCAACAATCTGAGGTTGCATAGCTTTTAGCGATTATATGTAGATGACCCAAGGTGTGTGAATACAAGATTAAATTTATCCTAGCGAGAAAAAATAAATAAAGGTCTCTTTCTTATGACTGATTAGAATATATATCGCTAGGTACACACAAGTAAGTCAACTAAGCTCGAAAGTACTGCCCAAACATCCAAGTGAGAATACAATTTGGTATAAGTTACGGTGCATTGATATCAAACAGCCTACGCCTTTATCTCACCAGCTGGGCGGTGGAAGTAAAATATTGACGACATATTCCCCGTGTGACTAACAATATTGTCAGCAAATTGGCAAAAGCAACCATAAACATAATCAAAATTTGGTAAGATGCAGCTTCGCGAGCATTAATGCCACTGAGCAACTGACCAGTGATAATTCCTGGTAGCGTCACCATAGCAATAATCATCATCTGATTAAGAGTAGGAATCAATCCAGCGCGAACAGCATCTTTACGGTATTGTGCGATCGCCTGTTGTGGAGTTGCACCCAAGCTTAAATGAGTTTCTATTTCTAAGTGAGTTGCATTCATAATACTAACAAGACGTTCTCCAGCCAGCGCAGCGGCGTTCATGGCATTACCTAATACTATTCCTCCTAGAGAAATCACATACTGTGGCTCAAACCATCGGTCTGGTTGAAGAATCAGTATATTAGTATAAACCAGTGTTATGGTTGTACTGATCAAAATTGATCCCCACACCAAGGGCAACATCTGCGGTATTTTTTGAGTAATACGATTTCGTGCGACAATTGCTGAAATTGTCAGCATAACTGCTAATATCGCCAAAACTGCCCAAGGATTATCTAAAGCAAAGATGAACTCCAAAACATATCCCAATACGGCTAATTGTAGGAAAGTTCTGCCTGTTGCGAGGGCTAAATTGAACTCTAATCCTATTCGTTCCCACGCGGATAAAGCTATGGCTGCGCCCATTAATCCAACAGCAAAAGCCAAATCGACGAAATCTAGCTTGATCAGCTCCTGCATTGGTTTTCTACCTCTTGTACATATACGTTATAAGCTATAGATTACAGGTAACAGGTAATAGCTTGCACTATGCGTGCTCTGTCCTTTATTCCCTGTTCCTCTAAAAGTACTCACCGGGAACTTTCATATTCGGTATTGGTTCTTGGTGGATATACAATTCCTTGCACCCTAGAAGATAGTAACCTTTTTGAAAAAAACCTCCGTGAAAACTCTTGGAATTTTGTGAATTTGAGGAAGAAGACTTTCACGAGCTTTTTGATTCAAAACGATCAGGGGCACCAAATCTAACGTCAGTATCTATCTTGAATTTAAGATAAAATCTCATGGTTCAAAGTCTAAATCATTCCGTACCAGCTTTTGATATTAAGCAACAATACACCATTATAGAAGCAGAAGTCAGCGCAGCTGTCTTAGAGGTTCTTGCTTCTGGTCGTTATATTGGCGGTCCTATAGTAGCAGGCTTTGAGCAACAGTTCGCTGCATATATTGGCGTCACTGAATGTGTAACATGCAACTCAGGTACTGATGCTCTTTTTTTAGCACTTAAAGCTTTAAACATTGGTGCAGGCGATGAAGTGATTACGACACCATTTACTTTTATCGCCACTGCTGAGGTTATCAGTGCTGTGGGTGCGAAACCAGTGTTTGTTGATATCGATGAGACTACGTTTAATCTAGATGTAAACCAAGTCGCAGCTGCAATAACGCGCCAAACCAAAGCAGTTATCCCAGTTCACTTGTTTGGTCAACCTGTGGATATGGCTGCATTGATGAATGTAGCAAAAGCACACAATTTAGTCGTGATAGAAGATTGTGCTCAGTCTACAGGGGCAAACTGGGTCGGGCAAAAGGTAGGAAGTATTGGACACATCGGTTGCTTTAGTTTTTACCCTACCAAAAATCTCGGTGCATGCGGTGACGGTGGAGCAATAACAACTAACGATCCCGAAATCGCAGCCCGGTTACGATTCTTAAAAGAGCACGGTCAAAAAAATCGATACCTTTGTGAGGAAATTGGTGTCAACAGCCGTTTGGATGCGATGCAAGCCGCTATTCTTCAAATTAAGCTGCGATATTTAGATTTTTGGAATAATCAGCGGCGGCAAGTTGCCGTTCGTTATCACCAGTACCTGAATCAAATTCCTGGTCTGATTGTACCCCAAGAATTGGCTGGAGGTATGGGAGTTTGGAATCAGTACACCATTCGCGTACAAGACAACAAAAGGGACTCGATTCAGAGTTTATTACAACAGCGGGGTGTAAACACAATGATTTACTATCCCCGCCCTTTACACTTACAGCCAGTTTATGAAAATCTGGGATACAAAGACGGACAATTACCAGTAGCACAGCAAGCTAGCCAGGAAGTTTTATCCTTGCCTATGTTCCCAGAATTATCAGAAGAACAGCAAAATCACGTGATTTATAGCCTCAAGGATTGTTTGGCGTAGAGGGATAAAGGACAAGGAAACGAGGGGAAAAGGGGAAGATTTTTCTCCGTGTTTCCCCCTCACAGTGTCGCCTTGTTCTGTTTTAGGCGTCTGCGCGGAGCGCAATCGCACCAAAACTGACAGTTCCCAACGCTTCCACCAAACCACGTACAGCAGCAATCATGGCGACTTCGCTATTGAGTTGGTTAATAGCAGAACCGACACCAACACCCGCTGCACCAGCAGCAACAGCAAGAGGTGCTGTAACGCTGGAAATACCAGAAGCACACAACACAGGAACTGACACCGCACGAGAAATTTCATAAGCTGCTGCTAAAGTAGGAGCAGCTTTTTCAACGAGTCCCAAAGTTCCAGGGTGAGTTGGGTTGCTACTGGTTCCACCTTCGGTTTGGATGATATCTGCGCCAGCTTTTACCAGATCCTCTGCCAACTGTACCTGTTGATCTAGTGTCAAAATATGGGGAACAGTCACAGAAAGCGTGATTTCAGGAAGGAGAACGCGGGTTTGGTGAGTTAGTGCTAAAACTTCCTCAGCCTCGAATTTGCGTCCTTGAGCATAAAAAGAATCAAAATTACCAATTTCAATTAAATCTGCACCTGCTGCAACAGCTTGGACAAATTTCTCTGGTTCTACGGTTGAAACACAAACTGGTACATTTGTCAACTCTTTTGCCATTTGTACCAAAGCAGGATCAGCTGCGATATCAACAAAAGTAGCACCACCGTGATGGGCTGCTTTGACGATTGCTTGCACTGTATCGCGATCGAAGTTATTCAAGCCGCTGATAACTTTGAGAGCGCTGCGGTTGGCAAATGCACGTTGGATAGTAGGATGCATTGTCATATTTCGTCTTTTGAAGCTTGGAAAATTAGGTTTATTCTATCGTCTCCTCGTTACCTAATAGGGTTAACACTACCTTTCATGACACGATTATGTTAAAAAACAGCCAAAATATAAAGAAAAAATAATTCCTTATCATCTCCCAAAGTATAAAAATTTTGATTAGGGCTGTTTCATTATTAAACGACATCTTTATACGAAAGTAATGACGATGTTCCATGAGCCAGCACCACATAATTTGGGGGAAAGGTGAGGCAGATGAATTGTAGTTTATGCTACAAAAAACAAGTTTCATCCATCGAAAATCAGATAAACTTAGGCTATTCCAGTGTTTGTTCCTTTCACTTATGCAAAGAGCCGACACAACAACTAAGGAGAACTGGTGTGGATGAAGAACTGCAAAGCCTCATAAATGAGGTTTGTCAGTACCCAGAGCAAACTCCAGAGCGGCAGAAAGCTTTACATCAGTTGCTCATAGCCGTTCAAAAATTACCTGGTATTCTGAGGTCTAACCATCAAGACTATCTTCTGGCTTTAAATAAAACTTGGGAATGGGTTTGCCGTAATATCTGTACGTTTGAGCCACGTTCGCCTTCACTACAAGAGAGCTTGATTAGCTGGATTAATGGCTACCTCAGATTCCGAATTAAAGATATATTATCTCCAGACAATCATTATGTCATCAGCTTAGACCAACCTTGGAGTAACAATGATGGGCCGCAAGTCACTTTGAGTGAGTTATTGCCTGACTCTGAAAGTAAGGACTTAGACTTGCTGGAGCGCAAGATTGCCCAACTTCAGGAAAAAAAGCTCCAACGTATTGGTCAAAAAGTAAGACAACAAATGGTCGAAGATAAACAGAGAAAGCTCAGAGCTTGTCATCCGCGAAAATATCCAGAATGCCATTGTCAGCTATTGGCTCAGCGCTTAGTTTTACAGGAACCTCCCGATAGAATTGCTGACATTGCTAGGGAGTTCAACATCAATAACCAAGGCCTTTACGCACACTGGAAGAGAAAGTGCCTTCCACTACTACAAAACATTGCCAGAAATAGCGGATACGAACAATGAGCAGTACATCCCAATATATTAGCGTTCCTCTTGACAAAAATGCCCATTGCTATGCTGAAGAATTTGCTGCTGAACAAGCTACACCCGAAAAAGGCAAACAAGTTTATCTCAACACTCTAGCTGTTTACGCTGTTCATAGTTATTTGAAATGCTTGGGGATAGAAACAGACCTCACTGCTAGCGACAGTTGGCATCCAGGCTTAAGAGCACTTTTGAATGTTGCTGATTTGGTTTTACCAAATGTAGGCAAATTGGAATGTCGTCCGGTACTACCTGGTGAGAGGACTTTAAAAATTCCTCTAGAGGTGACACAAGATCGGCTAGGTTATGTAGCTGTTGAGTTTCATGACTCCTTAAATTCAGTACAGTTGTTAGGATTTGCACCAACTATGACTTCTGATGAGCCTCCTGAAGAACCTGATCTGGAACAATTACAATCTCTGGTAACACTCATTGAGACTATTCACATGGTTAACTTACGCCAATGGCTTGAGGGAATCTTTAAGCAAAATTGGCAAGTCCCGGAATTAGTCCTGGCTGGTAACTCGAAAAGAACTCTGAACTTTAAAAGCATTCAAATAAACAACTCTACGAGTCGAGCGAAGGTGATGACTTTAGCAGGTCATCCTCTTGTACTGATAGTACAACTAACTCCTAAAAATACAGAAGAAATTAATATTCGCCTGCGTCTTTATCCAGGTAATAATGTTAGTTATCTACCTCAAGATTTACAAATCATTCTTTTCGACCAAGCTGGGACTGCCTGCATGGAAGCACAAACCAGAAGTACTAATGACTGCATACAATTGGAATTTGGTTGCCAACTAGGAGAAAAGTTTAGTGTCAATGTGATATTAAAAAAGACCAGCCTGACTGAAAAGTTTGTTATTTGAATATCAAACAGTAGGAGACAACAATGGCGATCGTCAAACTAAAACTTAGAGAAGGCTCAAAAAAAGGATTCCAAGTTACTCTGAAAGAAACAAATCGCGATGATGAGATAGAAGGCCATCTACTGCCGCTTCCACAAGAAATAGATCCAACACAAGAAACATCAGCTTTCTGTCGATGGCAATTAGGCTATCGAGAAGAAGAAGATGTGCGCTCATCATATACACGCATTACACCTATAGGTATCAAACATAGTTCTCCCGAAGAATACGCTAAATACGCTGAAGACGTCAAAACCTACCTCAATCAATGGCTCAACTCTGGAGATAATGAATGGTTGCGAATCCGGGATGCGTTAGTCGCGATTTGCTCGCGATTGAATAGTGCAAGTGACGAAGTTGGCATACTTCTTGATGTAAAAGATATTAACTTGTGCCGCCTTCCTTTACAAGAGTGGAACTTTATTGAAAACCATTGTCCGCAAGCGGAAATAGCCTTCAGGCTTCCCAAGAGCAAAGACGGCAAACCTAGTATTCATCCCCTCAGCAGTTCCAAAATCAGAATTCTAGTGGTTGTAGGTTGGAACAATGACATCAATACTGATCAGGACTTAAAAGAAATTCAGGGTTTAGAAGAACTTGGGGCAGAAGTTAAGTATTTAGAGCAACCAAAGCATGACGTTTTGTGTGATGCTTTGTGGGATCAACAGGGATATCACATATTTGTCTATATTGGACACAGCATTAGTAAAGAAGATGGACAAATTGGTTGGATAAAAGTGAATGAGCAAGAAGATTTAAGTATTGAGGATGTTAAGAATGCCTTAAAAGAAGCGATTAACAAAGGATTACAGTTAGCGATTTTTAATTCTTGCGATGGCTTGGGATTAGCTAACCAACTTGCCCACTTACACTTGCCACAAAGCATAGTGATGCGGGAACCCGTACCAGATCAAGTGGCTGTGAAGTTTTTGAAATACTTTTTTAAAGAATTTACTCATGGTAAATCTCTCTTTGCTGCTGTACACAGATCTCGCAAACGTCTAGAAGATGTTTTCAAATCTCGTTATCCTGGTGTCCATTGGTTGCCTGTTATTTGTGTAAGTCATAGTGTCAAAAAGCCGCTTACCTGGCAAGATCTTATTAAAAGTTGCTCACCAAATGATGTTTTAAAAAAATCACCCAAAAAACCTCAGACAACATCCAAATTAAAACAGAATTGGATTGCTGTTAGCTTACTACTTCTATTTCTCAGTGGTGGGGTAGTTATCTGGTGGGTAACCAACCAAAAACAAGCACAAATGGTAGTTAGGACATCGCAAATAAACTTCATAGATGTTAGTGGTATTCCTCAAGGAAAGTGGTTATTTAATGGAAGTACAAGTTGGGAAGAGATTATTAAAAAAGTACACCCCAAGATTCAACAGGAATTACGGCAAATTACGTTAAGCCTCCGTCCCCATCCTACCTCGCAACGAGGTTCACAAATAGGAATTAATATGCTGAAGAATGGTGAGATTTAGTTTGCTCTGTCTTCACGACATCTCAAGCCAGATGAGCAGCAGGATCTTCTTGGAAACAAGCTACAACAAAATCCTGTGGCGGATGATATCATTGCAATTGTAGTTAATCGTAATTTGGGCATTTCCAATCTAACTGTAGAACAACTTAAAGGAATTTACACTGGTACATTTCTTAACTGGAAAGATGTTGGTGGACCAGATGTCCCAATCACACCCTACTCTCGTCCACTTGAAGCAAGTGGTACTACTGAATTCTTTAAAGAAAACGTTTTACAAGGTCAGAATTTTGGAAAAAATGTTCAATTCCAGCCTACTACCTCCCGTATTCAAAAAATAATTGGAGAATCAAATTTAGGTGGCATTTACTATCTTACTTCGTCCGAGATTAGTAAGAGTCTTGTTAAGTCTTTACGTATCAATGGTACCGGTCATAAAGAAATAGAAAAATATCCTATTATTAGGCGTCTATTTGTAATTACAAAGCAGGATAGTAGACAAGATGAACAGATAGGAAATTCTTACGTTAAACTATTGAAAACAGAGGAAGGACAAAAGTTAATTAAAGAAGCATTACACGAAGCCCAGTAATTGACTATACTGTTATGTATATTGTCGTACAAATACATGAAATACAAAAAAGAGTACGCAATTTTACCGAAAAATCAGCGTGCTTTTTTTGTATTTATAGTGAGTTTTATAATTTTTTATTGCTTGACTAAAAAGTAGATACACAAAACCAAAAATATTGGGCTTAGCTTGAATCTGTGAAGCTTGCCACAGATTTAGTTCTTATCGACTTACGAGGTTTAGGATATGAAAACAGGAACTAACTTTATTTAATACAAGAAAATACACACGGATTGTTAATAATTCCTTCCTCAAGACTAGCTTGTTACTCTTACGTGTGAAATTCGGCTTATTTACTGTAGTCCTGAACCTATTCCTTATGTTGGCAGTTTACTCTAAAGCTACAGCCCAAAAAAATATTTGCCCTTAGTAATAACTTTTATCATCTATTGATATAGTCAAAAGGGAGGCGAGTTATTAATTATAGGTGGTGCATCAAATAAAATCAACCCGCAGAGTGATTGCACAATGGCTCTCAACATCTTGGATCCAGAGTTTGATCATTCTCGTTACCATCACACTTGTCGGTATTCCTTTTCCTGTAATTGCATCGAAAGAGGACTTAAATGGCAGCAATGAACCTGAACCCCTTCAAACTGAGATCACACAAAAGGATCTCAACATTATTGAGCAGTTAGTTCTCATTGCCCAGCGCAACTCCGCTCAAGTACAGGAGACAAAAGCTGAAATGGGACTAAGTGCTTTTTCGGATATTGTGAGCGTAGAATTATCGCCGTCTCAAACCACAACAAATTTAACCTTACCTGAGGTTTCATCTGTCAGCGAGGACAGTTTTTCCCTCACCGTCACATTCGATCCAATTAAGCTTGTGAGCACGATTAAAAAACTACCTGTTATACAGGCTCGTTGGAATGAAGCCAAGCTCCAGAAACGAGTGGCGATCGTAAAAAACTATGTTGCATATCTTCAAGCCCGTCAAGCCTCGAAAATTGCCGCTTACCGAATGCAAAAGCTGAGTGCGAATCGTCTCAATTCCCAAACAACCTCTCCTGGGAGCGTTGATGATCTTGCAAATGCGGACTATGTCACAGCCGTCACTCAAATGCTGAGTACGAGTACAAACGAGCGAGTAGCATTGGAAGAACTAGCAGCTAGTGTCGGTTTATCCTTGCAAAAAACGCTCGCCATTATCAATGGTCAATAGCTATTATGGGTTAAGGAACTGGCCAAATCTTGATAGTCTTGTCCTTACTTCCACTCACCAAAGTTTTACCATCTGGACTGAAAGCGACAGCAAAAACTTCGCTTGTATGTGCGTTAAAGGAGGTTATTTCCTGCCCTGTACTCAGGTTCAAGATTTTAACTATACCGTCATCGCTACCACTTGCAATTGTTTCGCCATCTGGGTTGAAAGCGATCGCACTCACATCAGCTGCATACCCTTCAAAAGTACGTATTTCTCTTCCTGTATTCAAATCCCATACTTGAACAGTTTTATCATCGCTGCCACTCACTAACAATTGACCATTCGGGCTAATGGCAAGGGCATTCACATCACCTTCATGACCTTTGAGGTTGAGTATAACTTTTCCTGTATTCAGATTCCACACTTTGATAGTTCTGTCTGCACTGGCGCTAGCAAGCTTGTGATTATCTGGACTCATCGCGACAGAAAGAACTGCTCCTGTATGCCCTTCAAAAGTGCGGATTTCCTGTCCCGTCTTCAAGTTCCAGACTTTGATTGTATTATCATAACTACCACTGGCAATTTTTTCACCATCTGGGCTGATAGCAACAGAATTAATTAGACCGGAATGTCCTTTAAGAGTGCGAATTTCCTGCCCTGTCTTCAAATTCCAGACTTTGATTGTGTTATCCTGACTACCACTGACAAGAGTTTGACCATTTCGGCTAATGGCGACACAATAAATAATACCTTTATGTCCCTTAAGAGTGCGAATTTCTTTTCTTCTGTTGAAGTTCCAAATTTTGATAGTTTTGTCATCACTACCACTAGCAAGAGTAGTACCTTTAAGGTTGAATGCTAGAGAATTCACTTCACCTGAATGTCCAGTTAGGACTGAAGTTTTCCCAAAAAGTTGCCAGTAAGAAACCAGCCCGCCTAAACCGAAAAGTGTAATCAAACCTCCAATCAGCAAAGATTTCTTCCACTGAGAGCTTGGTTGAATAACAGTGGTTGGAAATCTAGGAAAAACTGATGATAGGGAGGGAAGTTGTGAAGGCGATCGCGTTGCACTCATATCTGGTGGAATGACTTCTAGTTGTCGTTTTTGATGTAAGTCTTGCAAAACTTCATCAGCGGACTGGTAACGAGGCTCGATATCTTTTTGTAATAACTTGTCTAATACCTGATCCAGTTTTGGAGATATGGGAGACTTGAGAAATTGCCGCCAATTCATCACCCAACCATAGCCATGTTCCATGTAAAGCCCAGATGGGTGAATTCCTGTTAATAGATGAAAGCAAGTTACACCTAAACTAAACAAATCGCTCGCTGGATATGCGCTGCCATGTTTCATTTGTTCCATTGGTGCATAGCCATAGGAACCTATAACTGTACCCGTATGCTCTAGAGAAGTTACTGTTAACTGCTTGGCAACACCAAAATCAATTAGCACTAAATCTTTTCTACCATCTTCGGAGAAACGACGAATAAGATTTTCTGGTTTTATATCCCGATGAATCACTTGATGTTCGTGAACAAATTTGAGCACAGGTAATAGTTCATGCAACAGTTCCCAAATCTTTTGCTCACCGAACAGTCCCTGTTGTCTCAACTCCTCTCGCAAAGTTTGCCCTTGAATAAACTGCTGCACCAAATACAAGTAGTTATCATCCCTAAAATAGGCATACAAAGTTGGAATTTGCCGATGTTCTCCAAGTTGTTGCAGACGCCGCGCTTCTTCTTGAAAAAGTTCGGTTGCTTTATGCAGGGCGCTGGTTCCTTGGACTTGCGGTGCAAGTTGTTTGACAACACAATCTTCATTCAGCTTATCTTCATCTTCTGCCAAAAAAGTTCTGCCAAATCCCCCACCTCCCAATGGTTGGATAATGCGATAGCGGTTTCGCAACTGAGGTATCAACTCCATACCGCAACTTTGGCAGAAATGTGCACCATCTGGATTTTGGGGCTTCTCGCAACTGGGATTGAGGCAGTAGATCATAGTTAGGCGTCGCTCAGCCGTTATCATCTAATATAATCCCTTGAAACGTCTGAATCGCCAATTTTATTAAGTTTTGCTATCTCAGGGGGCGATCGCTCATTATGGAAGATGTTAGATTCAAGGCAGCACTCCTCTACGTAGACCAGTATACCTATGGATTTAGTTACTCTAATAACAATTTTCGGGGGCTTAATCGGTATTGTTGCTGGCACAGTGCAAGTGCTGGACTATGTAGAAAAGAAGCGACGCGAGCAGCCAACACCAATTGAACTAGTACAAAAAGAAACACCAAATCAACAACCTTTATCTACATCTTCGCAACTGCAAGTTGCACCAGTAAATAAACTCCGTCAAGATTGGGGAGAAGCTGTCGATGTATCAGTTTTCTATGGACGTACTGAAGAACTTGCCAAGTTAGAACAGTGGATAACACAAGATGGCTGTCGCTTGGTGGCGCTGTTAGGAATGGGAGGAATTGGTAAGACTTCCTTATCTATCAAACTCGCACAACAAATTCAGGATAAATTTGAGTACGTTATCTGGCGCAGTCTTCGCAACACTCCACCAATACAAGAAATCCTAGCAGATTTTATTAAGTTCCTCTCCAACCAACAAGCAACAGATTTACCAGAGGAAGTAGGCCCTAGAATTTCGCTGCTAATTGAATATCTCCGCGCCTCACGTTGTCTCTTGGTTCTGGATAATGCTGAGTCCATTTTACAAGGAGGGGACAAAGCTGGAGAATATCGAGAGGGCTATGAAGAATATGGTGAATTATTCAGGCGCGTTGGTGGAGTATCTCATCAAAGCTGTTTGATAATCACAAGTCGAGAAAAACCTCAAGAAATTGCTTCATCAGAAGGAGAAACGCTCCCAGTTCGGTCTTTGCAGCTAACTGGTTTAAAAACACGAGATGGAGAAGAAATTTTTCTTTTAAAGGGGCTTTCTGGCACAGAAGATGAGCAAGAAAGACTCATTGACTTTTATCAAGGTAATCCCCTGGCATTGAAAATAATTTCTACGACGATTAAAGAATTATTTGACGGTAGTATTTTGGAATTTTTAGCACAAGAATCTATCGTTTTTGGGAGGATTCGTGATGTTTTAGACCAACAGTTTAATCGCTTGTCGGATTTGGAGCGAGAAGTCATGTACTGGCTGGCTATTAACCGCGAACCTGTTTCCTTGTCTGAATTACGAGAGGACATTGTATTACTGGAATCGCCGCATAAGTTGATAGAAGCGCTGGAATCTTTGGTCAGGCGTTTTTTAATTGACAAAGTGGCGAAAAGCTTCACATTACAAAACGTCGTCATGGAGTACATGACAGACCTATTGATAAAACAAGTTAGCGAGGAGATTAAAAAGGGACAATTTGAACTTTTTAACAGTCATGCTCTCATTAAAGCAACAGCAAAAGATTATGTTAGGGAATCTCAAATTCGTCTTATCCTCAAACCACTTGCTGATAGATTAAATCGTGAACAGACTCAAAATCTAGTATCTATATTGCGAAAGCAACCAGAAATTTTATCAGAGTATACAGCAGGAAACATTATTAATCTGCTAGTTCACCTTAAGATTGATTTGAACGGTTATGACTTTTGCCATCAAGTCATAAAGCAGGCATATCTTCAGGATGTCACTTTGCAGGGAGTAAATTTCGCTGATTCTGAAATAACCAAGTCAGTTTTTACTGAAACCTTCGGTAGTATCGAGGCGGTGGCATTTAGTCCTAATGGAAAGCTTTTAGCTGTGGGTGACACAAATGGTCAGATTCGCGTATGGCAAGTTGCAAATGGAAAAGAAATTTTCAACTTTCAAGCACATACTAGTTGGATAGTGTCAATTGCTTTCAGTTGTGATGGAGTCACTTTTGTTAGTGGTAGCAAAGACCGAACTATTCGTCTGTGGGACGTCAGGACAGGTGAATGCTTGAAAATCTTGCAGGAACATAGCAGTGTAGTAACGTCAGTCGTCTTCAGTCCAGATGGACAAACCCTTGCTAGTGGTAGTGCGGATCAAACTATTCGTCTGTGGGATGTTAGAACAGGTGAATGCTTGAAAACCTTGCAGGAACATAGCAATGTAGTAAGGTCAGTCATCTTCAGTCCAGATGGACAAACCCTTGCTAGTGGTAGTACTGACCAAACTGTACGCTTATGGAATGTCAGGACGGGTGAATGCTTGAAAATTTTGCAGGGACATACTAATCGGGTACGGTCAGTTGCTTTTTGTCCTTCTGGTGTGACGCTTGCCAGTGGTAGTTATGATGGAACCATACGCATATGGGATGTTAGGACAGGTAAATGTCTGAAAGTTTTGCAGGAACATAATAATCAAATACAGTCAGTTACCTTCAGTCCTAATGGTCAACTTCTTGCAAGTGCTGGTTATGATAAAACCATTAGGTTATGGGATGTTGATGCAAGTGAATGTCTGACAACTTTGCAAGGGCATAGCCATCCAGTTGAATCAGTTGTCTTCAGTCCAGATAACAAAATCCTTGTCAGCGTTAGTCATGATCAAACGGTAAGATTATGGGATGTTAGCAGAGGTGAATCCCTGAAAATTTTTCAGGGATATACTAGTTGGGTAACATCTGTTGCATTCAGTCCTGATAGCCAAATTCTTGCCAGTGGAAATCATTTTTTCGCTAGTTTATGGCATCTCAGTACAGGTTCTTGCCTAAGAACTTTCCAAGGACATAGTAATTGGGTATGGTCGGTCACTTTCAGTCCTGATGGGAAAATTCTTGCTACGGGCAGTCAGGACAGAACAATTAAACTATGGGATGTTAACACAGGTGAATGCCTTAAAACTCTTATCGGACATACTGCTAGAGTTCGGTCTATTTGCTTCAGTCCCAATGGCAAAATCCTTGCCAGTGTCGGTTCTGATCGAATGGTAAAGCTATGGAATATTACTGACGGAAACTGTGTACAAACGCTCCAAGGGCACGCTCAAGCAGTATCGTCAGTTGCCTTTAGTCCTAATGGTGAAATCATTGTTACTGGAAGTTATGATTTTACGATGAGGTTATGGGATCTCAGGACAGGTGAATGCATCAAAATTTTGCAGGGAGACACTGCTTTGGTGTATTCAGTTGTTTTTAGTCCTAATGGTGAAATTATCGCCAGTGCTAGTCATGACAAGACAATAAAGCTTTGGTCACTCAGAACAGAAGAATGCATCAACACTTTACAAGGACACTCCTTTGCAGTAAGGTCAGTTGCTTTTGGTTCTGACGGAAAAACCTTGGTAAGTTGTGGTTTTGACCAGACGGTGAAGATATGGGATGTTAGTACAGGTGAGTGTTTGAAAACTTTACAGGGACATACTAGAGGAGTGCTGTCTGTTGCGGTCAGCCCTTCGACTCCGCTCAGGGTAAACCCTCAAGGTACGACCATTGCCAGTGGTAGCTATGATGAGACAATCAAGTTGTGGGATTTTAACACAGGTGAGTGTCTAAAAACCCTCAGAGCAGCAAGACCCTACGAAAGCATGAACATCGCGGGCGTGACAGGTTTAACAGATGCGCAAAAAGGAACCCTCAAAGCGCTGGGTGCAGTGGAGTGCGTTGGGCGGGTTTCCCGACAGTAGCGCAACTGCCGTTGCAAGAGCGTCTCCGGAGGAGATACCCGAAGGGTGAGTAAGCGCGTCCTTGCTAGGGCTTCCCGTAGAGTACTTAAGTTCAAGGCGTACTCATCACTCTCGGTGCAAGATGTTATTCCGAAAAACGGCTAGATGCTACGGTATAAATAATACAAAAGAATCTACTATAAAATGATTTATGGAACCAGTCACTTTGACAGCTGTGGCTACGGCGATGCTCCCAGAGAGAGGCGCCCAAAGGGCGATCGCCATCCTAGCAGCAGCAGACAAAGATCCAGAAATTGCTCAACGAGTAAAGGAAGTAGCATTATATACGGTTTTTTGCCGTTATTCATGCTACAAATAATCGCACCGGTACTCCTAATCAAGCTGGGAAGATGTCAACTGAGATACTTATCGCACCAGTTCACCATCTCCCAAAGTGCATGAGCAACTCCTTCACGAGAGCGATAGCCGTGGTCTTCTAAAGGTAATACTACCAAGCGAACAGTTGCTCCCAGCCCCTTAAGCGCTTCATACAGTCGTTCCGTTTGTAGTGGATAAGTGCCAGGATTGGTATCTTTTTCCCCATGAATCAGTAAAAGTGGTGCTTTGATTTTAGCTGCATGAGTAAAAGGAGACATATGAATGTAAGTCTGTTGTGCCTCCCAGAAATTGCGTTGCTCTCCTTGAAAACCAAAAGGAGTGAGAGTTCGGTTATAAGCCCCACTCCTAGCAATACCTATGCGGAATAAATCAGTATGTATTAGTAAATTTACTGTTGTAAACGCACCATAAGAATGTCCACTAATACCAATACGTTTGGGGTCGGCAATACCACGCTCTACCACATAGTCTACTGCTGCTTGTGCTCCCGCAATCAACTGCTCTACATAAGTATCATTTGGCTCTAGATCACCTTCGCCAATAATCGGTAAAGTCGGACCAGAAAGAACTGCATAACGTTGAGTGAGAAGAAATAAAACAGAAGCACGGCTGGGACGGCTGAAAGTGTTTTCAGATTTCGTAATCTGTCCTGCGAATTCCTTATCTTTAAATTCTTCTGGATAAACCCAAAATAACATCGGCAGAGGACCATCACGCTTAGCATCATAACCAGGAGGCAGATACAGTTTTGCTGAGAGTTGCACACCATCAGCCCGCTGATATTTTACCAATTCGCCATAAACTCCAGCCAACTGAGGAGCAGGATCTTGATAATGAGTTAGGGCGATAGGACTTTGGTTCTCGTGACGGTTTAACAGAAAATAGTTGGGTGGTTCAGTTTGAGATTGGCGACGAATAATCACAGTTTGTGCTTCATCATCCAACACACAAGCGATTTCCTCAAGATATGGATCTTGACATTGCCATAAGCGTTGCTTGTGTCCTGTTTCCAAATCGAACCAATCTAAAAACGGATACGCTCCATTGGGTGAAGCTCCTTGCCCACTAAGGTAAATGATATTGCCTTGTGGTGCAAAGCGCAGAACTCTATACCTGTAAGGTCCCACAGTCATCAAGGCTGAACCAGGATCTGTGTATTTATCTTCATAACTGCGGTCAAAGAGTAATTGCGGCGGTGTTTGAGGCGCTTGGGGATATATGCGCCAGATTCGTTCTTTACGGGTATCGTACCATCGTTCCGAAACCAAAGCGACATCTTCTTTACCCCAAGCAAGGTTCGCAAAGCGGTACTCAGATTCCCAGAGTTGCTTTGGTGTATCTGTAAAAGGAGCATCCAATTCAAATAAAGCATCCCGTTTGGGAACGTCACGTGTTGGATCACCTTCGTCTAAAGCTTCTAACCAAGATAATGTTGCTTTTGCATCGCTGCGCCAAGAGATTCCCCTGCGCCCTGTGCGGACTTCATCAAATTTAGTTGTACGACGGACAACAAGAGGTACATCAGCAACCTCATAAACCCATTTTCCTGTATCTTCAATAACTTCAATTTTCTTGGGAAAATACGAGATTGGAACTTGATAAGAAAACGGTCGATGCAGCGTGGTGAGTAGAATAAATTTGCTATCAGGCGAAGGTATGGCTTCATGAATGAGACTGCTAGACACTAACAAAGTACGTTGACCATGTAGCGTTACTTTCTCCAAGGTCGAGGTTAAGTAGTATTCAAGTAGCGCCTCATCGTGAGGATTTTGCAGTAGATTTGTGTAGGTGCGAGTTGGGCTTTTACCCTTAAGATTTTCTTGAATAAGCGGTCCTGGTGGAACGGCTGGTTCAGAGGGAGGCTTGGGGCGTTCGCCTAAAATGAACTTGCAAATAAGCGTCTCATCTGACAGCCAACGATACGGTTTTCCATACGCAGCGTTGAGAACTGGCTGTGTTAACTGCTTGGGAATAAAATCTGCAACATCCACAAACCATAATTCCAGTCCTGTTGCTTGAGTCAGAGTAAAAGCAAGTTTTCGGCTGTCAGGTGACCACTTTAGGTAACCAATCTGGGCGTTGTCAGGAAGGGCCACGGTTTTGCTCATCTCTAAGAAAGGGAACCCCCGAATTCTCATGGTTTGAAAAGGGTTAGGATGAGCAGGTGCATTCGTTTTGGGATTGATCAAAAGACCTGCCAGAGGAACTGCCGTTTCTGCAAGCAAGGAAATGGGAACCAACAATGGTCTTTCCAACTCTACCATCCATTCTCTGTTGGGAGAGAGCAAAATAGCAGGTGGCGATGGAGCATCCAGAATTTGGTTAATCGGTTCTGGAGGAGATTGCCAGAGTTGTTCAATAATGGGGTGATTTATAGAGAGATTGTCCATTTTGAGTGGGATGTTGGCAAGTTCATATTCCAAATTACCAACACCTGACTTAGAATACATCCTGAAAAGCTCACTTTGCTACTTAGTGTGTTGAAATTTCTACATTGCTTTTGATAAACAGAGCAACTTTTTTCAAACGTAAAATGTCCGCCGCGAGGGAAAGCTAGTCAGTAAGGAATGTAGATTTAATCAACAGCAAGTTTTGTAGGGTGCGTGAGGACTCTATTTTAGATTTTTCAATCTCCACTCACTGAAGCATGAGTATTTTTAGATACTCCATGTTTCAAGTGAGAACTATTTTGACTCAACAATTTCTGACAAACTTATAATCTCAGCCATAATTACAACATCTTTTTTTACAGATTTATGCGGAGTATTTTCAAGCTAGGTAGGAATCAAGAGAACTACGAAGAGATAATGAGTTGTTACGGAACACTAATGACAACTAAAACGAGTTAACTTTATTTGTACTGGCTGACTTATTCCTTAAGGTTTTTAAACTTATTTCTTATGAAAGATGACTAAAAATATTGCAGTGTTAGACTTAATATTAGCTCCAACAAAAATGGAAGAAACTTAACAAATGAACATCATCGCGTGGGTGGTCTTAGGTCTTCTAGCAGGTGCAATTGCTAAAGCTATCTATCCTGGTTATCAAGGTGGTGGAATCCTTGCTACTATCGTGTTGGGAATAGTAGGTGCTTTTATAGGTGGAACTTTAGGAGTTCTACTCACTACTGGAAAATTAGCCCTAGCGACTCCTACCTTTAGCATCCCTGGTTTAGGTTTAGCTGTTATTGGCGCACTAATTGCTATTTTCATTTGGTATTCGTTTGCTCGCAGAACTGTTTAATGCAAGTTAACAATTTATTATTAGTGATTCGTAATTATGAATACAATTACGAATCATCTATTATTTAGAAGGTAAATCTTTTTTGTATTAATATTGTATTTTTAAGTAGGCAAGTAGAAATAAACACCAGCTACTTAAGAAGTATAAAAACGCCGAAAACGTTATTTTAACAAGCTACTTAATTATTGATTGCTACTTGGTATTAGACGAAATTCTATTTCTTAGGCTACAACTCTTGTATAGCAAGCATTTTAGAGATAGGAATCATAAACCGGTTAGAAATTGAGAAAGGCAGTTTGGATAAGAGTTTGACGGTTTTAGAGCCAAAATTAGTCTAAACTCCAATAAATAACCACTACACTACTAGTAGCCCAACTGGAAAAACGCAAAATATAGAAGGCGTATGATTGAAATAATCACAATGCCCGCTTTACTTAGAATCGAACTGATACTAGAAGAATACTTAAGCCAAAGGTAGGAAAAAACGAAACGTGCTGCCCGATCCTAGCTGACTTTCTACTAAAATCTCACCCCCTTGTAGTTCCACTAAACGACGGGAGATGGTTAAACCAATACCTGTTCCTCCAGAATGGCGATCGCGAGATTTGTCAGCGCGCCAGAACCGCTCAAAAACATACGGTAAATCTTCTTTGGCAATTCCCGTCCCTGTATCCGTAACTGCAATCCATAATTCAGAGGCTTCAGCCCAAGCACGAAGAGTAATTGAACCTTTTGTGGTGTGACGCACTGCATTACCAAGCAGATTGACTAGCACCTGTTCTGTACGGTCAATATCAGCCAATACCAAGGGGAGTTTCGATGGACATTCTAAGCGCAAAACTGGTCCATCATCTAGCAGTTGGTCAGCAAATTTCTCAACTAAAGACTCTAATAAAGGACGTAGATTGACTGACTGTGTCTTTATCGGAAGATAACCCGCTTCTGCCTTAGAGAGTTCTTGCAAATCGTTAACCAACCGCTCTAAACGCCTTGTTTCTTTTGCGAGTCGTAAATAAATTTCGGGAGTTGGTTCAATACTTCCATCAGCAAGTTCTTCTAAGTAACCGCGTACGACTGTCAATGGCGTTCGTAGCTCATGGGTCATGTCTCCAATTAGTTCCCGCCGTCGCGCTTCTATCCCTTCTATACTTATTGCCATACGGTTGAAACTAGCACCAAATCGATTCAATTCTGGAATATCTGATAAAGGTAGTCTTGCATCGAATTGACCAGTCGCGAACTTTTGGGTGATTTGTTCCATCTCCATCAACCGCTGCATGATTAGTCTAGACACCCAGTAACTCAATCCTCCAGCCGCCGTAGCACCAGCGAACACCGACCATACAGTGCTTCGTCTCCAAGCAAATTCAAAGCTGTTAACCAACTCAGTACGAACATCAAATAAGTCATATCCTCTTTGTTCCAATCGTTCTAAATGCAGAACGAAAAAGCGAGGGGAAGAGACTTTGCTGATAATGACGAGACTAACGACTCCTACTATCATCACCAGTAAGTGGGAAATAAATAGGCGTGATGCCAAAGGTAATGACTTTGCCCAACGCCACCCCGTTTTTGTCATAAAATAACAGAAGAATCTTCAAACTTGTAGCCAACTCCAACAACAGTTTTCACAAAAGTTGGATTAGTAGGATCTGGCTCAATTTTTTTTCGCAACCGAGCAATGTGAGTATCCACCACGCGCTCATCACCAAAAAAGTTATCTCCCCAAAGTTTGTCAATAAGTTGGGTGCGATCCCAAACTCGACCAGGATTGCTAATAAAGGTGCTTAACAAATTGAATTCTAGGGTAGTTAAATCTAGCACTTCTGGTTCCTGAGAATTCATTTGACGACTTATCGTCCGCTGCTCTATATCCACAATAAAGTGTTTAGTACGGTACACCTGATTTTGTGAACCGTGGCGGAGACTACGCCGCAATAGCGCTCTTACTCTAGCAATCAACTCTCTGGGGCTAAAGGGTTTGACCATGTAATCGTCAGCGCCTGTAGATAAGCCAATAACGCGATCAATTTCCTCACCTTTAGCCGTAAGCATCAAAATATACGGGTCTTTTGCACCAGGTTTGTGCCGAATTCTTGCACAGACTTCCAAACCATCTAAACCAGGAATCATTAAATCTAAAATAATTAAATCTGGTGATTGCTCCTGAAACATTCGTAAGGCGTTCAAACCGTCGCTGCTAATGCGACAGGAAAAACCTTCTTTTTCTAGAGACATTTGGATTAACTGAGCAATTTCGGGTTCATCTTCAACGATGAGAATGTCCATACTAAATTATCGGCAAGCAAAATGCACAAGGTCATTTCGAATGGTTGCTATTGTAACCGATATTTTCTGATCAATATCAGGGTTGGCAGAGAAATCATAGTCAAATTTTTTACAATTTATTATGTTTCTTTTATTGGTAGCTAAGTTTATAGTAAGGTCATTTGATTTTAAGGTTGATAGATATCGGTAAGTAGTTCTTCCTCTAACGAGATAGAAGGATAGGGGAAACGAATTTTATCAAGATGTTGGTGAAATAATATAAGCCGTCCCTAAAAACTTTGTCTTCTATAAACTAGAATTCGACAAAGGTCGGTAGTTGTAGCAGGAATGCGAATCTTTTTGAATGTATTGTTTGATTGTCTCTATATCAACGAAATAATCAGTAACATCAATCAAACTGTCGCTCGTCATTGAGCGTATGCTGACAACTTCAACTCGAACTCCTTGATAGGAAAGAGCGTTAACTGCATACGCTAAATCTCCATCACCACTTACTAACACTGCAGTATCGTAGTAAGGAGCTAAATTGATCATATCTACAGCAATTTCTACATCTAAATTGGCTTTTTTAGAGCCATCTGGAAACTGTACTAAATCTTTGCTCACAACACGATAGCCATTCCGACGCATCCACAGCAAAAAACCCTGTTGCTTTTCATTTGTACGATCTACTCCAGTGTAAAAGAAAGCACGTAAAAGCTTTGCTTTCTCGGTTAAACAACAAAGAAGTTTGGCGTAGTCAATTTCAAGACCGAGTTGTAAACCGGCATGAAATAAATTAGCTCCATCTATGAAAATGGCTACTCGACCACGATTCAAATTACCGAAAATAGATTGCTCAATTTTAGTCACTGACATTTTTCTGTCTTTATCTTGGTCAATAGTCTCTGTGTGGCATTCTTCTTGCCAATGTGATTGCTCTTTGACTAATTTATATTGATTTTTTTCTTTGTTAAAACCAGCAAGATTCATTAATACCTCTGAATTTCAAATTTGGCAAGTCTTTTTGAGTCAATTGACAAAAGATAACTTATAGTAGATTATCACCTTGACAAAAAATAGTCTAATGTCAATAATGTTAGATATACTCAACTTATCCTAATGTTCAAAAGTACAAATCTCAAAAAATGTTTTTATTTTATACTTTTAACTCTTGATTTCAACATAGGCACGTGCTCAGCTATAAGCAGCATATTTATTGATTAGCATAATTTGAGTTATCTATCAACATTAACTTTATTGTAACTAGGCGTGCAACTCATCTACATATAACATCATATTGTATTGATAAATTTTCTGATAAAAATTCAAAAAAGTACCAAAATATGAAGACTGGTTATTTTGGAGATGGATACCACGCTATTTCTTGATAAAAAATAAAAAGAGTGCAAAAAAGTACATAAGTCATTACGTTATCGAGGACAGTGCCGAGATGAGGTAAGCCGTTTTTAGTCAGGTAGCGCAGACAGCACATGCCTCTGGCGTCGGCAGAGGCATGTGGCGTGGTTTCCCCGATCAGCGACGGGCGTTCCCCGAAAAAGTGAATCCAGTGCTGTGTAGGCGCGTTTGCCACGCCCAAGCGATCAGTGAATCCAGTTATATACCGAGGTTTCCCACACCCCTTAACTGGTGTTCGTTTTTCAAGCATATCCTCCCTTGCATACCCGTTGGGCGAGATTAGCAGTGCCATGAGAGGCAGGCATAGGGTCAGTTGTGGATATTATAATCTGGAGTGACAGAAGTTAGTTTTTCGTAACAAAAGATTTAAGCTTGACAGTCGGCTTTTTATCTTCTGACAATTGGTAACTGGAACACTGGTGTCAAGGCTTGAAATACACAATAGGGTTGTCTTTCCCTGAGTTGCACAGCAAAAAGTGAACTATTATACAAATTCAACATCCGATGGTGTTAATAAAAGAGTCTGTTAATGTCTGCATTTGTTTATGAGACAGTCCTTCAATTGTCTTTATTTCAGCCAAGATTTATCCTTCTTTTTTAAAATTATTTTTTTGTGAAACATCGATTGTGATTTGAGTTTCTTCGGGAGAACTAATGACAATTGCTTTTTGCTGCCAATAATCGTCTCTAGAAATAAATTGCCAAGTGGAATCTTGTAAAAGTTCCAGAACCCATTGATGATAATTAAACAGACTCTCCCGATGTCCAACACTGATAAACGTTGTTTTTGTTTGTTGTAACTGTTGATATAAATTACCTTCGTTTTTCAAATCTAAAGCACTTGTTGCTTCATCTAATATGGTGAAGCTAGGACGAGTAATTAATAGTCGCGCAAAAGCAAGACGTTGTTGTTCTCCTAACGACAATATATTTTCCCAAGGGACTTCTGTATCAAAGCCATCTACCCGGTTCAGTAAGTGTTGGAGGTTAACTTGTTGCAACACACCTTCGAGTTCTTTGTCGCTCATTTGCCGAGTCGTATGAGGATAGAGTAACTGTTCGCGCAAAGTTCCTAAAATTATATAAGGGCGTTGGGGCAAAAACAACATTTCTTCTAAGGGAGGTCGAACCAGACGACCACTTCCTGCGTTCCATAAACCAGCGATCGCCCTCAACAAAGAACTTTTACCCCTACCACTCGGACCAACTATTAATAACCCTTCTCCTGGTTGAACAGACAATGACAAGTCTTCGACGATCACCTGCTCATAGTTAGGGGTTTGCAAGGTGACATTCTCAAAAGCCAAACGCTTATCTTCTATTGCTTTAATAGTACTAACATTCTCTGGTTGTTTGATAACAGCTTCTAACGCATCTGAAAACTCAGCTAAACGCTCAACATAACTAGAAAAGCGCCCGGAAGTCCCAAATTCACCTATTAATTCTCCCAAAGCATTAGAAAATAGAAAGCAAGCTAAACTAACTTGATTAATTTCTCCGTAATCAATTTGATCTTGAAGAAATAAAGGTGTAAGTATGAACATCGAAAATACAGTGACGGCAGACTGATATCCTCTGTTAAAAACATCCTGACCTCTCTCCCAATTCAGCCTGCGTTCAGCGCTTTTCAGAACATTATTAAATCTCTTTTGAATGATGTTTAATTCTTCGTTTTCTCCCTGAAAAAAAGCTATCGATTCAGCGTGATTGCGAACATGAGTCAGGCAATAAGCGAAGTCAGCTTTAAACTCAAGTTCTTCTTGATTAATTTCGTTCAGTTTTTGATTTAAGTAAACAGCAATCAAATTACCTATAATAGTATAAATAACCAGATAAATTGCAATCTCTGAAGAAATTGTCCAGAGGATTATTAAAAAACTTATCATTTCCAGCGTTTTTTCTAGGAAAGTAGCTGAAAATCTCAAAACACTGCTGGTAATCGGTTCAATTTCTTGAGATATGCGTTGATCTGGATTACCAATATCGGATTTAAAATTGATTTTATAATATGCTTGATGATTGAAATATTTTTCTAAAGTGTGATTATTTAGCCATTTATACCAATCAATAGCAATTTTTTTTCTGAGATATCTAGACAACGCTACCAAGAGCGTTAGCACCACAATAAAAAGGGTGGAAACCCATAATGTACTTGTATACCTAGAAAGGTCTCTCTCTTCAATAACTATATCTATTACGTAGCGATTCCAGTAACTACTTAAAGCATTTACGCCTACAAGCGCGGCTATTAATAATATTAGGAGAATTAGCATTCCCCATGAGCGAATAACATCTGAAAATGCTCTTGAACCTGCCTCTGTTGGATACCAGTAAGGTTGAGCAACTATTTTGACATCCTGCCAAAACTGAGTCAAAATCGAAAAAGGATTCGTTATGGTTTTATCACGAACAACTTGAGTTTGCATATTTCAAAATATAGTCATTTGAGAGAATTAATACGCATTTACAGAAAGCTGACTCTATGGTTTAAAACCACGAGCCACTTGAAGAAATAAATTTCTCGCTTTATTTATACCAGTTTTCAATCAACTCTGCACTCTGTTGTTGGGTTTTTTTGTTTGCTACACTCCGAAACGCGTCTCTTACTCTCTTGCGATCGCTTAACATTCAAGACAACCACTACAAATTCTGATATAGCTATAGCCAACTCTATTAGGACGCTCTTAAGAGGGAATAGGGAATAGGGAAAGTGATAACTGGTAACTGGTAACTGATAACTGGTATTAGTTCATGTCCTAAGCTACCTGGCAACGGCTATACAAATTCAGATTCGATAATTTATTTTTTGGTAGTTAGTAGAATTTCCGCAATTGCTTGGGAAATCGGGAAGTGTGGTGAAAACACCTCCATCCAAAAAAACTCCCCAACTGGGTTAACCTCAAGGAATACGTGCCGACCATCCGGTGTAACAATAATATCTATTGCCCCATAGTTTAAGCCAAAAGAAGCCATGAGTTTGAGAAGTTTTTTCTCAACGTCTTCCGGCAAATCGTAGGGTTTCCAAGCGTTACTCAACGCCCTTCCCTCTTTGCGCCAATCAAAAGCAGATCCCTCCAAACTTTGCGAGTCTACTGCAGCTGTAAATACACGGTGTCCCACAATAGTTGTTCGCAACTCCAGCGCCTTTGGCACATTTTCTTGAAATGTCATCGGACAGAAACGCAGTCCTTCCAGATTCTCCAGATCATCATCTGTAACTGGATTGGTGAAAACAACCATTTCTTCTCCCTTCTCACCATAGATGGCAAAAGAAGAAAGCATTTTTGTGATGATACCCTGCTCTTTACACTCTTGGGCAAATAGCTTCACAGCTTCTGGATTGTTTGTAGTCAGGGTACGCGGAGTCAAAAGACCAACTTCTCGTGCAACTTGCAGTTGTAATTGCTTATTATTGGTAACATCAACATTTGACATTTTGTCGAAGTGGAATCCCTTGATGCTGGCAATCATACCCCTAACAGTGCGGCGAGTTTCCTCAATTGAAGCGTCTCTAAATTGCTTGTCCATCGTGTCAGGAATTTTTTGCCCGTAGCGCATCCGTCGGTACCAAACTGAAGACACTTCACTCAAATCAAGCTTCTGTTCGCCATCAGTAATAATGATTCGCTCAGAATCACCCTGATAAATATCTAGCTGCACTTCAGTGGGAAATCTGTCTGTGTCAAAACGAAATGCTTTTTCTCCTTTAGCCTCAATCGCTTTGATCACCAGAGGAATACTCTCGTTGTCTTTGCTAAAAGTAATGATTAAAACTGTCATTTTATTTTAGATTTTATCTTGATACCACTAGTCGGGTGGCTTCAGCCTAACGCACCATATTGTATCGCGGTACGTTGGGCGCTATGCTCATGTTTTGCGTGACAAATCATTTCAAATGATGCGCCTAACATACCCTACAGTAACTGTTTAGCCTTCATCGTTTTTTTGAAGTAGGGCATCTGCGATCACACTCGAAATCGGCAAGTCCAAATCTCGTTCCAGCATTCCCCACTCTCCTACGGGGTTAACTTCCAAAAACACATATTCACCTGATGGCGTGACAATGAAATCTAACGCCCCAAACAAAAGCCCAAATTTACCCATAAAAGTTTTGAGACGGCTGACGACTTCATCAGGAAGTTCATGGTGTTGCCATGCGCCAACATCAACACCAGGTTTACGCCAATCAACTTTAGCTGCTGAATAAACATCTGCATCTAGTGCCCCCACAAAGACATTGCCATTCACATACACCACCCGCAATTCCGACTGCTTAGGAATTTGCTCTTGAAAAACCATTGGGCAATAGCGCAGTGACTCAGCATCAAGCAAGTCTTCCTCTTTTACAGTGCTGGTGTAAAGGAAGAAAGAGTTGGTAACTTGCATACCGTAGGAAAGAGGAGTTAATAGCTTACTCACCATTTTTCCGTTGACTTGTTGGAAAAACTCCCGTGCGGCTTCAGCTTTGTTGGTGACAAGAGTCTGGGGGATAGTAAAACCTACTTCAGACGCAACCCGCAGTTGACGCAGTTTATTTTGTCCAGCATTTATGCATTCCAAATCATCTACCCAACGGGCTTCTTTAAGGCTGTCCCAAAAACCATCCAAAGTTGCTTGTGATTCTCTAATACAGGCATCTCGGAACTGTGGAGCCAATTCTTTACTCAGTTCTGGTTCCCAAATGCGTCGCATCCAAACAGCTTGCACCTGCTGTGTACTGATAGAGCGTGTACCATACTTCAACGTGTGATAGCTTTTGGATTTTTCAAAGTGTGCTGTCAATTGAACTTCTAGCGGAAACTTATCAGTGTCAAGGCGGAATGGTTGCGCCCCTTTTTTTGACAAAGCTTCTGCCACTCTATCTATTGTGAAGAAATCACCACTGTGAGTGATTAATAAAATAACGTCACGCGACGAGTGCATAAAACATTTGCTTTAAGAGTTTTACGACGAATATATTAAAGACTACCAAAAAATGAATGATCCAATCTTAATTTAGTCTTGCTACACCAATAGGATGCGTTATGCCTTCTCGCTAACGCACCACAATATTCTACTTGTATTTGGGAAAAACTTATTACTTTTCTTTGATTGGTAAAGCATGCTCATTACCATTTAATGGTACCGTTAATATGGTAATGAGCACGCCTTAATAAAGAGTTTTCAGTTATTTAATAACTCCAACTGCCTTCATTTTAGTTGAACAACACGCTTATTTAACGATCTTCCCAATCGGAAGGATACTTAAAAGTGAAGGGAGGAGGAGTCTGTGGCTTATCCTCATCTGACTGTTGAACTCCTTGTTCTTCCAAAAAGCGGGCGAAGAAAGGTGCCGCTTTTACATCCGATGGTTTTATGATCGTATTTTCAGACATGGGATTTTCTCTCGAACTTGGTTGATAGCAATCAGGAGTTTTTAGTTATTTAACAACTGCAACTGCCTTAATTTTAGATTAAGCTCACACTTATTTAGTAATCTTCCCAATCAGAAGGATACTTTAAAGTCTGGACTGGAGCAGTATTTGACTCTTGAGATGCTTGTTCCTCCAAAAAGCGGGCGAAGAAAGGTACCGCTTTCACATCCGATGGTTTGACGACTGTATTTTTAGACATGATATTTTCTCCTTGGGACTTTTTTGTTACCCAATTAACGTATAGCAGGTATCCGGTTATAAATGCAAGGACAGTTAAGACAGTTAAGAAATAATGATATAGCAATCTTAAATAATTCCTGAGCACAGAGGAACCGAGTTCCTTTGAGAAACAGGGTTTGGTGGTATTGGAAATTTTTACAAATCAAATGGGATTGGTATAAGAAATTGAAAATAAGACAGTTAAGACACTTAAGACAGTTAAGACACTTAAGAGGGTTGACAAAAGAGTCATCATGTAGTGTGTGGAGATTATAAAATGTGGGCCAAAAAAGCTTGATTTGGAACCATCGCAATTTTGCAAGACGGGTTTTGGGAGCCGGAAAACTCCTTACTTGATTACCGAAGCGGGCTGTGCAACTCGTACTGCAAAATAAAATAAATCCTTTCATCAACACCAGAGACAATCACTACTTCGCGAGCGATAGTTCAGCAGACTGAACAACCTGTAATTGGTAACTCTCGAAAGGAACTTTTTGCTGCTCATTCTCCCCTTGGGCAGAACTCACCGACTGATAGGTCACCAGTTCATAGTGAAGCCGATTACTTTGTCGCTCATATTGTGTATTGAGTAATCTATTTTTGACTCTGAATTGACTGTAGAGTCTGTCCCCAACCCACCACGCATCAATGAGAGTTCCATCTTTCTCGTCAATCACAAAATGACTAGCACCCTGATCCTTAGCAACTAACTCATAATTACGTACCAGCTTTTTCGCCCCCGTTCCGTAAGTGATTTGCCAACTGTAGCGCATGGGATTGTTAGAGATTGGCTGAATTCGGAGTGTCATTGGTACAGTTTGAGACCGCCCTTGTACAGGGCTATTGAACATTGTGCCGCTCCATGTGCCTTGCCAGTTCTGAGGAAAGGAATTACTCGACGATGCAGGAGTTTGCACAATCGTCATGCTTATAAGTATCAAAAAAGACATGAACGTGACAACGAGGAGGTTTCGCTTCAGCATAATAATAATTAATCGTTTCATATGACTGTCTCTTCATAGTTAAATTGTGTCGTTAAATGTAGAAATATTGCATATTAAGATGTTTGTTGTAGAAAAGAAGGATAACAATGCCAGACCAAAAAATGGTTTGCACTTGTTTGCCATAGCAGAGTAATGTATTCATGCTAGAAGATAAAACAATCCTCATCACAGGAGCCACAAAAGGCATCGGCAAAGCGCTGGTGTCGAGGCTTGAAACACATAATACGGTTCGCTTTGCGTTAGTTGCTCGCTCAAGTGAACTCTTAGGTGAACTCAAAGCACACCTACAAAAGCAGGGACATGAATGTGAAGTCTTTGCCGGGGACGTTGCCGCAGAACCTTTTGTTGTCTCTACCGTTCAACACTGCCTTGAACGTTTCGGTTCCATTGATATTCTTGTGAACAATGCAGGCATAGGAAAATTTGGCGAAGTTGAACAGTATTCTCTTGGGGAATGGCAGCAGCTTTTTGATACTAATGTCACAGGTACCTTTTTGTTTTCGCGTGAGGTTGTGCCGCATATGAAGCGGCAAGGAAACGGACACATTGTGATGGTTGCATCCGATGTATCAAAACGGGTGTTTGACGGAGGAACTGCCTACTGTGCGACAAAATTCGCTCAAGATGCCTTCTCGATGGCTTTACGCAAAGAGGTTCGACGATTTGGCATTAAGGTAAGCACTATCTTTCCAGGTTTGGTTGACACATCATTCCATGCACAACCTCAGGGAGATTCCGCACATCAAGGATGGCTGAGCGCATACGACGTTGCTGATGCCATTATTTATACGCTCAGTGCACCGTCACATGTAGTCATTGATGAACTGATGCTTCATCCACTAATACAGGAGTATTAGATTGTGGTTGAAAAAACCCAGGACTTACGCACGAGTTACGAAAGAACAAGACTGTAGTTACGACTTACGTCGCAATGACGTAACTACGTTATTTTTGCGTAAGTCCTGAAACTCTTTGTTCACTTTTTCACTAAAATATATGCCGTAGCATATTCAGGTAGTTGCCTAGTATACTGCCCAAAATCTTGTCTACCTTGAAAAATACCTGCCAAAAAATCGAGTTGATGGAGATTAGGTAAAAATGCCCCACCTGTATCTGCAAGGACTCCTAGTTGTAGTTGTTTGCGTCCACCTTTAGGATACTCAAGAACAATCACTCTACCTAAACCAATATTTAAGACATCTCCTGCAAAAGTCACTCCTGGTTTGATAGAAATTTTTGCATCTATCTTATATCCATAACCTTTGATATCATCCACTTGTCTAAAATACCAATAGCGCTTTTGTGATGTAGCTGCGACTCCTCGAAGATAAGGCATTTCATTACTTCTATCTACATTAAAAAGCGCTTTAGAACCATCCGTAAAATTAAGAAGTATTGTTCCCTCCATCAGCGCTTCTTCAAAACCTTCTCGGGTTAAGTAAGCAAGAGGTTCCACTTTTCCATATTCTTTCCCACCTTGTTCATAAATACCTGATAACACATCCTGCTTTGTATATTTTGTATAGAACTTTTCAGATATTGAGTTATCTTTTAAGCTATAAAGTGGTATGTTATATTTAGAAGTTTTTTTGTGAGAAGCTGAATGAGTAAAAACAGCATATTTTGTAATTCTTAATTGCTTTTTACTAGAGTTTGGAGAGTGATAAGCAGACCATTTAATAACACGAAAGTTAGTGTTAATAAAATTAGAATCTTGTAAACGAGTTGCTCGATTATTAGCAATATCTTCTTGCAAAACACTAATCATGAAGTCTAAGGTTTTAAGAATGTCTTCTACAGTCACTCCTTGAGTCGCAAGTACTCCCGTGCGTAGAACATTTTGGTCTTCGGAAGCGTAATTTTGATAATACTTTCTAGTGTTAACCAGAACTGTTAGTAAGTCTGATTGATTGAAATTAACTTTCGTCGTTGGTAACTTTCCAGAAGTGAACACCTGATTTCCGTGAACACTAAATTTATATTTTTTTAACTCGTCTATAACTTGATAATATGTTGATGTTGCTCCTGACTTTTGCTCAGAGGGACGAGTGTTTTGTTTGTCTAAATTCTGAGATGAGGTTTGTTGAACCAAAAGAGTCTTTTTTTGACTTGAGTCTAAGGGATTTTGCTGTTGAGGTGGGACAGAATTTTCCCACTGTTTGGTTTTTGACTGAGCAGACAGATTACTATTGGCTAAACCGATAAATAATGAGGTAGCAAAAGTGACTGTGAGTCCGAGTTTTTGATGAAATGGAATACTCATAAATTTGAGAATTAATGCAACTGGTCAATAATACACGACTGATGCAAACAAACGAAAAGTCAGGAAAAAGGGGTGTAAGGGGGTAAGGCTATAGGGGTGTAGGGGTATAGGGGTGTAGAAGAAATGCGGCGTTTCGTTGCTGAGGACTCGCAATCGAGTTTTGATGAACAAACTTTGTAGATCAAGTCATACTAAAGTTGAAAAAAATGCAAAATTTCTCAGAATTCTAGTCTCTGTAAGGCTTTTGAGCTTCGCGACCTTTACTTAACTATCAAATGAGGTAATTCTCCAAAATTCGTTATATGTAAAGAATTTGACGTTTTCTGCTCAAAATTAGTCTAAAGTCCGGAGCACTAATTACGTCTAGTCTCAGGTTTTGGGAACACTTCCAACTGCATAAGTTAATTTCACTGGTATTTATATAATCATTAGGCAGTTTAGTGCCTAGATTCACTACAGCCCTTTCCCCCTGCCCGCGAGCGAGGGGGTTTTTTTATTTTGCCACACACAAAACAGATCCGGTGCCGATAAAATCAGAACGCTTGTGCAAAGGAGGTTCATGAAGAACTCAGAACACAGTAGTCAGAATATCCCCAGACATCTCCAGAAATTTGTTGTGCGTTGTCTACAACTTTTGTAGAGACGTTACACGTAACGTCTCTACATTATTTTCACCAGACGCCTAAACTGTAACCCAGCTTCTCACCACAATTCTGATATCGCTTGATAGCGACCCAGAGCTAATAAAGGAAAATATTGTTGATAGAGGTGATACTTCAGATAAAAATGACAAGGAAACCCTGTCCCTGTAAAATCTGCCTCGTACCAAGTCCCATCAGACTGCTGAGTTTCCAACAGGTAGTTAATTCCCTTCTCCATAGCAAGCTTTGCAAACTTGCTAGTTGCTTGACCTGCTGCTATTAAGCCTATTATTGCCCAAGCTGTTTGAGAAGCAGTACTGGGACCTTGTCCTTTGAGGGCTGGATCATTGTAACTGCGGCAAGTTTCGCCCCAGCCACCATCTGAGTTTTGACACCCAACTAACCAAGCAGCACCTCGTTCGATACTGACTTGCGTCTTTTCTGGCGCAATTAACGATAAAGCCGAAAGTACTCCACTGGTTCCATAAATGTAATTTACTCCCCAGCGACCAAACCAGCAACCCTCAGTTTCTTGCTCGCGTATGAGATAGCTAATTGCCCGTTCTTGGTTACGTGTGTCTATTGACAAATTGCCACTGCCTAACATTTCTAAAACTCTAGCGGTGACATCAGCGGTGTTTGGATCAATCATGGCTTTGAGATCACCATAGGGAACTAGGTTGAGCCACTCTTGATTATTGTCCAAATCAAATGCTGCCCAACCTCCGGGCTGACACTGCATAGATGCAGTCCAGTTGACAGCACGGGCGATCGCCGCTTGCTTCAATTTTTCATTCGGCAGTTTCACCTGATTCAAAGCCATGACAACAACAGCTGTGTCGTCTACATCTGGATAAAAGCGGTTGTCAAACTCAAACGCCCAAGCCCCCGGTTTTCCTTTTTTATTTTTAATCGCCCAATCACCGTAGTCTAGAATCTGCTTGCTTAACAACCATTCTCCAGCCTGAACGACAGCTGGATGATCTGGTGTTAAACCTGACTCTATTAAAGCTCGCATTGCCCACGCAGTATCCCATACTGGGGAAATACAAGGCTGCACTGTGTAGGTATCCGCAGTTTCAATGGCAAAATTGTCAACTGCTCGTAGTCCTCGCTCTACAATGGGGTCGGCTGGGTTATAATCCAGAGCGCGCAAAGCTAGCAGTGAATTCAGCATGGCAGGAATAATACCACCCCAATCGCCCGTTGCTTCTTGCCGTTCTAAAATCCAACGTTCTGCAGCTTGAATACCTTCTTCACGAAAAGGAACCAGATTTAGAGTTTCTGCTAACTTAAAAGTTTTATCAAGAGTAATAAATAAATCTGTCCAATCACCATTGCTGGGCAACTCGTATTTGACCTGCTCGAGACCTTCAGCATACAGTTCGTCCAGGGTGATAGCTGGATTAATTTTAAAAACAGGTTTACGGTCAATAACAATCAGCAGAGGAACAGTACTTGACCTTGCCCAGCTCGACATTTCGTAGATATTAAACACGAAATTATCGGGCAACAACATCACCCAAGGTGGCAAAGAAGGAATACCTTGCCAGCTGTAGCATCCAATCAGGGCTAGGTGTAACTTGGTGAAAATGCGAGTTTTACTGATACCACCACGTTCTAAAATAAACTTCCGCGCCTTCACCATTGCGGCATCTGTTTCTGGTACACCAAGCAACTTCAACGCCATGTATGCTTCAACCGAAGTGCTCAGTTCTCCTCCATCTCCGTAGAAAAGTTCCCATCCTCCGTGATCCCGTTGTTGAGAACGTAGGTATGCTTCAACTTTGTGTAATGGTCTTTCTCGGTCTGTTCCCCAAATTTTATGAAGGAGGACAACCTCAGCAGTGATGGTAACATTAGATTCTAGCTCCGCCCACCAGTATCCATCAGGATATTGAATGGAAAGAAGATAGTTCTGATTTTTGGCGATAGCATCCTTAACACGGGAAACTGTCTGTTTATCTTGAATTTGCATCCGTTTCCGTTACTCCTCAACCACATCTGCTTCTTGTTAGCTGTAACAAGAAAAATCTTTGCTTCTCTAATCGTGACATTGTAATGTGTTTTCTATGTGAAAAAAAGAAAACACAATGAGCGGTGAAATTGGACTATGGCTTTCTGTTCTATCTTTAGTAATTTGGGTGATTTTACTAGGTTTTTGGGGTCAATTTTGGCGCTGTGACCAACGATTAACAAGACAGGAAACAAATTTACAAAAGTTCCCTGCCATTTGTGCGGTAGTTCCTGCCAGAAATGAGGCTGAATTACTACCTGTTAGTTTGCGATCGCTTCTCACCCAAAACTATCCTGGTTCTTTCACTGTCGTTTTGGTAGACGATAACAGTACTGATGGAACAGCAAATATTGCCTCTAGTGTTGCCCAAGAATTAAACAGGACTCAGCAATTACACGTCCTTTCTGGACAACCTTTGCCTGCTGAATGGACGGGCAAATTATGGGCGTTACACCAAGGTATCGAATATGTAGAAACCCTGACACTGCCACCTGACTATATTCTTCTGACAGATGCCGATATTGAACATGATGCTCAAAATCTCCGTTCCTTGGTAACAAAGGCGCAACAAGAAAATTTAGAACTTGTTTCTCTCATGGTGCTGTTGAGGTGTGAAAGTTTTTGGGAAAAAGTTCTCATTCCAGCATTTGTCTTTTTCTTTCAAAAGCTTTACCCCTTTCCCTGGGTGAATGATTCTACAAAGCCAACAGCCGCCGCCGCCGGTGGTTGTATTTTAATTGCGAGTCAAGCTTTAACCCGGATTGGTGGTATTCAAGTCGTCCGTAATGCACTCATTGATGATTGTGCCTTAGGGCAAGCAGTAAAGTCTAGCCGTTTTACCAAACTTCCCCATGAGGCGATTGAGAAAGCACCAGAAGCAGAAGAAAATATTCCCTCCCTCACTCCTTCACTCCTTCCCTCCCTCTCCTCGTCTCACAAAATTTGGCTAGGATTAGACGACTTAACCCACAGCTTGCGATCTTATCCCTCGCTGTCAACAGTTTGGGACATGGTAGCCCGAACTGCCTTTACGCAGTTACATTATTCTTTAGGGCTGTTAATTTTAGCAGTCATCGGGATGATACTTGTTTACATAGTTCCACCTGTGAGTGCAATCTTCGGTTTGCTCACCGGAACTTGGCTTGTCGCGTGTGTTGGCTTATTAAGCTGGCTACTTATGAGTTGCGCTTACTTGCCTACCATCCGATTTTATAGGTGTTCACCCTGGTTTGCACTCTGTCTTCCAGGAATTGCGCTCCTATATACGCTTATGACTATAGACTCGGCTGTGCGTCATTGGCAAAAGCGAGGAGGAACTTGGAAAGGAAGAGTATATTCTAAAACTTAAGGTACTAGTTAGCCCAGTGAGTAATTAGTAGCACAACTAATGACCAATGACCAATGACTAATGACTAAATTCATTTTATGGCTTCAATTGCTCGTAAGAATTTACTGGAAGACATTCCTCGCTTTTTGGTGGCGCAGGCGGGAATTTTATTTGCTGTTAGCTTAGTTACGATTCAAACAGGTTTGCAATATGGATTTGCTCGTTCTTCTTCCCAATTAATTGATCAATCTCGTGCTGATATTTGGGTGTCTTCAAAAAATATGCAGCATTTATGGCTAACTCTACCAATTCCTTACGAACGAGTTACCAAAGCGAGCAAAGTTAAAGGTGTTGCCAAAGCTGAAGCTGTGATTATTGATGGTGGACTTTGGCATGAACTTGCAACAGATAAGATTAATTCTATTACGCTGGTTGGTGCAGATCCACAAGGGATGTTATTTGATAGGTCAAATATTGTTGAAGGTCGTTTCAATGACTTGAAACAATCTTTCCGTTTTATGATTGACAAAACTAACCTGAATTCTATTGATCTCAAAAGGTTGGGTGAAGTCGGAGAAATTAACAACATTCCCGCAAAGTTAGTGGGTTTCACTCAAGGAACTCAATCAATTGTCTTCGGAACTTTAATGTTCACGTCTTTAGAGACTGCCAATACTTATAGAAATTACGGTACTCAGACAACAGCTTCTCCAAATAACGTCGGTTCCTCTGCGAAAAAACCAGTATCAAAAGACCAAATTAGCTTCGTTTTGGTTAAGGCAAAACGAGGTCAAAGCATTGCGAAACTGAAGCGGGATTTGGAACAGGCTTTGCCAGATACACGTGCTTACACTCGCCAAGAAATGTCTAAAATCACACAAGATTTTTGGCAGGTTCGCTCTGGAATTGGATTTATTCTCGGTCTTGGTGCGGTAGTAGGCGTTGTTGTTGGGGCAGTTGTAGTGAGTCAAATTCTCTATGCTTCTGTCACAGATCATATAAAAGAATTTGGCACCCTCAAAGCGATGGGGGCATCTGACTGGTTTATTTATAATGTGATTATTGAGCAAGCAATCTGGATGGCAATTTTAGGCTATCTACCAGGAATCGCTCTTTGTGTAGGAGTAGCAGCTTGGACATCAACAACACAGGGAATTGTCATTTTAATTACACCAGTATCAGCACTCGTTGTTTTCGGAATTACAGTCTTGATGTGCGTCGGTTCTGCTGTTTTTGCAATTCAAAAAGTTACACGCGTTGATCCAGCAATTGTCTTTAAAGGATAGTTTTATTGGTACTTATTAAGTTTACAAAAAATTAGTGTCAATTATGACAAAATCAAAAAAATAAGTTTAAAGTCTAGTCGAAATCACTCAACAAATATCAACTAATAATTAAAAACTATATATGACAAAAGAATTTGAGGAGATGGCTGATTATAAAAAGAAATTTGAGAAGTTTGCTCAGAGCAAATATCAAATGAATTTCACCACAAGAGGGGCAATAATTGCCAAAAACGTGGGAATGGTTATCAATTCTAAGCAGCAGCAGCTTCAAATTTTGAAAAAAGTTTACTGGGAGATCCAAAAAGGTGATATAGAAATTCTGATGGGACCTTCTGGTTCAGGGAAAACAACTTTGCTGTCTATTTTAGCGGGACTTTTGACTCCGACGGCTGGCAATGTTTATTTACTTGGGCAAGAAATTACGAGAATGTCTCGAACTCAACTAGCTAAGTTCCGAAGACAAAATATTGGCTTTATTTTTCAAGATTTTAACTTGTTTCCAGCACTAACGGCTATTGAGAATATAGAAACAGCCTTGAACGTTAAAGGGATTCGTGGAAGATCCGCACGCAAGGAAGCACAAGCTTTGTTGGAACAAGTTGGACTGGCTGATAAAGCAAAGCTGCTTCCGCGTGATTTGTCGGGAGGACAAAAACAAAGAGTTGCGATCGCCCGTGCCTTAACTGGTTCTCCACAGATTATTATGGCGGATGAACCAACGGCTGCTTTAGACTCTCACAGCGGACATCTGGTTATGGAGTTATTGCGTGGACTAGCAAAAGAACAAGGTTGCACAGTACTCATTGTGACTCATGACCCCCGGATTTTAGATTTAGCTGACCGAGTAGCGCATATGGAAGATGGAGTACTGAAATAATAAACAAAAAATCGCTCTTGTCCTATCAAGAGCTATTAGAACATGCGTACTAATAAGATGTACCGTTGAATATTATATTTAGGTTGCTAATACACATCTTTCAGAGTTATTTATGCACAACCTCTTCCAAGTTTTAAAGAAATTTACAAATAAGCAAGAAGTACCAGTAGCCGAGAATTTGTATTCTGTCGTGGGGCAAGAATACTAAAATTGTCTAATATGCGTGAATTTAAACTATATAACTGCAATTATGTCAATGCATAAATTTTACAATTGTGAGAGAATCCCACTTTTTTCACGCTTGTTTACCTGTGCAAGATAGAATAGAGCATAGTCTTGGTGTCACCTCTTATTCATAAAAATACAAAAACTTAATCTAAAAAAAACAAGTATGTATTAATGTATACATTATAAAAGAGTAAAAACTTGTATCAAATAAAAGTTAACAGCATCTAGCCATATGACTTCCCAGATTCGCTTTTTAATCTGTCCTCCTCACTACTACGATGTAGACTATGTGATTAACCCCTGGATGGAAGGGAACATTCACAAGTCATCGCAAGAGCGTGCCGTAGAACAGTGGGACAAACTGCATCACATCCTCAAAGAACACGCAATTGTTGACATAGTACCACCCCAAAAAGGCTGGCCTGATATGGTATTTACGGCAAATGCCGGTTTGGTACTAGGAAAAACAGTGGTACTGAGTCGCTTTTTACATAAAGAGCGTCAGGGTGAAGAGCCTTATTTTAACCAGTGGTTTGAAGAAAACGGTTACACTGTCCACGAATTGCCAAAAGACTTACCTTTTGAAGGTGCAGGAGACGCACTACTGGATCGGGAAGGACGCTGGCTTTGGGCTGGATACGGTTTCCGTACAGAATTAGATTCTCACCCTTACCTTGCAAAATGGCTGGATATTGAGGTGTTGTCGTTGCGACTGATTGATGAGCGTTTCTACCACCTAGATACTTGCTTCTGTCCGCTGGCTAATGGTTATCTGCTATACTATCCACCTGCGTTTGATTCCTACTCCAATCGCTTAATTGAAATGCGGGTATCGCAAGAAAAGCGGATAGCTATTACAGAAGCTGATGCGGTAAACTTTGCCTGCAATGCGGTGAATATCGAGAGCATTGTTGTGATGAATAAGGCGAGCGAACCACTGAAAGCACGCCTTGCAGAAGTTGGTTTTCGAGTGATTGAAACACCACTGACGGAATTTCGCAAAGCTGGTGGTGCGGCTAAATGCTTGACGCTACGAGTAACCGAACCGGTACGGGAAGAACTTCACGCCAATGTGTCGGTGGAGAGTCGCGTCTTTAACCTAGAAGGACACTTGCTTGACTCTGGCTTGATTAACCGCGCTTTGGATTTGATTGTCGATAACGGCGGTAGTTTCCAAGTGCTAAATTTCTCACTGGGAGAACAGCGGCAAAGTACATCGGCAGCTAAGGTAAAAGTATCAGCGCCTTCCCATGAGGTGATGGAAAGCATCATATCGCATCTGATTGATTTGGGTGCGGTGGACTTGCCTCAAGATGAGCGCGATGCCAAATTAGAGCCGGTTACCCAAGCAGGGGTAGCTCCTGATGATTTTTACGTAAGCACGATTTATCCCACCGAAGTGCGGATTAACGGTGAATGGGTGAAGGTAGAGAATCAGCGGATGGATGGGGCGATCGCCATCACTCGAACACCCAAAGGCATAGTAGCACAGTGTAAACTACTACGCGACGTTGAAGTCGGCGAAGAAGTCGTTGTGGATGTGCTAGGTATTCGCACCGTCCGCAAAACAGAATCACGGGAAAGACGCAATGCAGAAGAATTCAGCTTCATGTCGTCGGGGGTTTCCAGCGAGAGACGCGTGGAACTCGTCGTTGAGCAAGTGGCTTGGGAATTACGTAAAATCAGGGATGGTGGTGGTAAAGTAGTTGTGACGGCTGGACCTGTGGTGATTCACACTGGAGGCGGTGAACATCTGGCACAACTGATTAGAGAAGGATACGTGCAGGCGCTACTGGGTGGAAATGCGATCGCCATCCACGACATTGAGCAAGCGATGATGGGAACTTCTCTCGGTGTGGATATGAAACGGGGTGTGGCTGTACGCGGTGGACACCGCCATCACTTAAAAGTCATTAATACCATTCGCCGCTATGGTAGCATTGCCAAAGCTGTTGAAGCTGGGATCATTCAGAGTGGTGTCATGTATGAATGCGTTAGTAATGGAGTTCCATTCAGTCTGGCTGGCTCGATTCGCGATGATGGTCCTTTGCCCGATACCGAGATGAATTTGATCAAAGCCCAAACCGAATACGCCCGACTGCTCAAAGGTGCAGATATGATTTTGATGCTGTCGAGTATGCTGCACTCAATAGGTGTGGGGAATATGACTCCGGCTGGTGTGAAGATGGTTTGTGTGGATATTAATCCAGCGGTGGTGACAAAGTTGAGTGACAGAGGTTCTATAGAATCAGTTGGTGTGGTGACAGATGTTGGGTTGTTCCTGAGTTTGTTGCTACAGCAATTGCAGAAGTTAACTAGTCCGTATACTGCTAAAGTAAGTTAAGAAAGTAGAAAGTAGGGTGGGTAGCAATGCTCCCCACCTTATAAAAACGAAAGAGAAAGAAATGTTGCCAGGATTAGTTTTTAAAAAAAGTTCTTCTACTCAGCATTTTCAAATTCGTTGGGTGAGTGCAATCGCTGATTTTTTATTGGCTGGGATGGTGGTAGGACCACTTGTAGCTCCATTTCTTGCTGCGTCTGGGTTGCCGATATTACCCGTAATTGCAAATATTATTTATTTTATGGGCGTTCATGTTTGTCCGCAGCCGGATATGGGCGTAGCATTGTCACCACCGTATATTATGGCTGTGTGTATGCGTTGTTACGGTACTGTGACAGGGTTGTTGATAACGCGTCTGTTATATGGAGTTACAGGTGGCAAAGGTTTTTACTGGTTAAGTCAGTATGGTTGGAGTGGTGCGGCGCTTGCTAGTGTGTTAATGATGGCTTATCCACTGGAATTGGCAGCAGAGGTTTTGGGTTGGTGGAATTTTCATAATTACGTTGTTACACCTTTTGGGTTGATCACTGGTTTGGCATGGGGTTTATTTACTATGCCAATATTGCACGAGTGGCGGCGAGTACCAATTCATGAGAAGTTTTGAGCCTCAGAGCAAGCGAATTTGTTCAAAATTCAAACAGTGAACACTGAATAGTTATCAGTTAACAGGTTACATACGGGGATTTTCAATCAGTGAACGGTGAACAGTAAAAACTGATATAGCAGTCATCAGGTAGATTAGGACACCAACTAATGAGAAAACACGGTCACCAAAAGACTTTCAAGTCTGTTAAGAGCGATGCACTGCGCCACCGTGAGCTTTGTCGTAAGCGCAAGCGCAGTCCGTTCGCGAAGCGTGTCCGGAGGACATAGGACTCAGAGTCGAAGTGTTCCCTGTTAAGCGTTCCCTGCTATAACTGATAAAAACTCGTAGGCGTGGTAAACGCTTACCACATTTACCACGCCTGCAAACGAATTGAATCACACAGTCAATCTACTGCTATATAAAACCTAGACAAGTCTAGACATTACTTCTTTCTTCATAGGGAGCATGGGAGCGGTTAGCCCTCGGAAAGCATTCACGCCAAAGCCCTGCGCGATACGCCACTTGCACTGTCCTTGGGAACCCCGGTAACGAACGCAGTGGCTCAAGTTTATGGCTCTTATCCAACCGTTCCAGCTGGGAAGGAAGTTGGGGAGATGATTTCCCAGGCATTACCACCAGTTTTGGGGAGTGCGCTCGCCTGTGCTAAGTTAGTACCATTCATCTGCCAAATAGCAGTTTCGTCAGTACCAGAGTTGCGCCAGAGAATGTCTACGTTACCATCGTTTGTAAAGTTTGCCAGCCCTGCGACTTGCCAACCAATATCTAGTTTGTTGAGCGCGATCGCTTGTTGTGGATTTGTACCATCCATCGGCAAAATAGCGTTGTCACCTGTGCGGTAGTTACGCCAGAGAATGTCAACCTTACCATCACCTGTAAAGTCTGCCTGACCGGCAATATCCCAAGAAGTATCTCCTGCATATGCACTCAGTGGTGTAGACTGTTTTAGACTAGTACCATCCAACTGCCAGATTGCATTCTCGCCTGTAGTCTTATTGCGCCAGAGAATTTCGTCTTTGCCGTCACCTGTAAAGTCTGCTAGACCTTTGATTTCCCAGGAAATATCTGCTGAAGTCAGCAAGGTAGATTTTTTTAGAGTGGTGCCATCCATTTCCCAGATGCCATTTTCACCTGTTTTTTTATTGCGCCACAAGAGATCTTGTTTACCATCACCAGTAAAGTCTGATACACCTTTAATTTCCCAATTCAGATCAGCAACTGGGGTACTTATGATTGCCTTTTCCAAGGTGCTGCCATTCATTTGCCAGAAACCAGTCTCACCAGTAGCATAGTTGCGCCACACGACGTCTGTTTTGCCATCCCCTGTAAAATCTGCCTGACCTTGGATTTTCCAGTCAGGATTTAGAGTTTTTGGAAGTGAGTACGCCTGTTTTAATGTGGTACCATCAAGTTCCCAAATAGCAGTCTCATCAGTTTTATAGTTCCGCCACAGAATGTCTGGTTTGCCGTCTCCAGTGAAATCAAATTTAGCGGGATTTTTCACATTAGCTGAAGCATTTCCAGTCACATTAACTGTGACGCTACCGGTCAGTTGTACAGTTGGATCGCCTGGTAAGCCACCATACTCTACGATATAACCCTGAGGTATGTACTCTCCAGTTTCCACGTTGTCGGAAAGGTCATTCCATTTACCTATTAGAGTTTGACCAATGGCGGAGTTACCAATAAGGTGGGCGTATTTTTCGCTGCCAAAAAGGTTGTTCGGTTCACCAGGTGCCCAGTTGCTATATTGACCATTAACTGGATTACCAGTTGCATCTCCAATCCAAAACGCTGTTCCAGTCTCTGGTCCTGTCACCCAACGCCAGTCTCCCTCAACGGCACCATCACTGCCTCCTGTCCAGCCATTTCCTTGAAGTTTGCCTTGAATGAAGTTTTGTTCTTTGTCAGAGGTGATAGTTGCTAGGTAACCTTTGAGTCCCAAGTATTCACGACTAGCAGCTACAGACTGAGCTTCCGTCCAAGTAATTTTGGGAGCAGAGACAAACTCGTAGAAGTGGTTGTTGTCTGCACTTCCTAAGGTTGTTCCCAAACTAAATTCAATGCTACGCGGTGTTGTAGTGGGGGTCTGACTGTTATTACTGTAAGTAACTTGGCGTAGCGCATCCTGGTAAGCTTGGTTGGAAGCTGTACCAGTTATGCTTAGAATCCCTGTTGTTGTGTTGTAGTTCCAGTTCAGACCATTGATAGTGCCATTAGTACCGTTCTGTCCGTTAATCCCAAGCTGGTCTTGATCTTTGTTGAAGTTAGAGTTGATAATGACCGATACACCATTTAAATTGCCATTATCGGCGGGGTCAGAAATAGTTAAATTGGCGGCAACAATTTGGGGTGTAGCGGCAGCCGTATAGTTGGTTGTTCCAGAAACGTTTAAAGTCTGTACCATGGCTCATCCTTTGTTAAGAAAAAAGTATTTTGAGAAAGATGTGAGTGGAATACATAGTGATATAAACTACCTATGTTGTAGATGCTACTGATCTAGCAATTTGATTTGCTAAAATATTGTATAAACTAATACGAATGATAGTCAACTGACTTTACTATAAAATTAAATTACGTATGATCAATTACATCAAAAAAGAAGAAGACAATACCAAGTATAGTGTCACAAATGATTATTTTACCTACATTGTGGCTTCTTAATTCCAAAAATCATTTAAATAATAACTGAAACTTTGGTATAAGAAAACTTTAAGAACTAAGAGCATGCACGTCTACCTTGCATATTTTATGACACAACGTATGATTTGTATAAATTACAAATCACATAATAGCCACACAACATTGTTGTGTGTTCTATCTAATTGAATACTACTCTCAGACTGTCATCAGTATTAAATCATAAATAACCAATAACAACCCTGTTATTGAACGTTCTACATACAGCAATTTGCTAGTAAGTAAAGTACACCCCTGCCTAACCCTCACGCGCGATAGGGCGGATGGGGTATTTTTGTACCTCACGAACTTTAAATCTGCTGTATTTAGCCGAAGCATCACCGGACACTACGAAACCACTCAGTAATTCCATCACTTATGACTTTTGCCAACTTCTTTTGTTCCTGAACATTCGTCACCCACTCAAATTCATTAGGATTACTCATAAAACCCAATTCCAGCAAAACTGAAGGTGCACTTGCTGGACGTGTCAGTGCTAAATTATCCCAAAAGACCCCATAGGATGGTCGTCCTAATTTGCTAACAATATACTTTTGCATAAAGACTGCAAAGCTGTGAGCTTGGGGATGATACCAGAAGACTCCCATTCCCTTAATTTTTTCAGCATCACCTTCATCGGGTAGGGAGTTGTAATGTATAGAAATGGCGATCGCTGGTTCTTCTTTATCGATCATTGCCACACGATCGCTTAGCGATACTTCCTTATCATCTTGCCGTGTCATCACCACTTTCGCCCCTCGCTTCACCAACTCATCGCGCACTAACTTAGAAACCACCAGATTCACATCTTTTTCCAAATAACCTGTTGGTCCCGATGCACCAGATTCTTTTCCTCCATGTCCTGGGTCGAGTAGAATCTTGATTCCAGATAACGGCTTTTGTATGGCGAACATCCCGCGTCTTTCCCTAGTATTAGCAGAAGAGATGAAAGGAGAGTGACGTAAAGATAGCACCAGACTTGTGTTATCGTACCTCAGCTTATACCCCCACTGTTGAGCTTTTTTGAGGTTAAATGTGTACTGTACTCCTGGCTGTCCGCCTGGGAGAGTGGGTGGTAGTTGTTGCCAATCTAAGCGAGAGATCAAAGGATCATCATCTAAGCGGATTATATCTGTCTGAGCAGTAGTGTTATGAAGAGTGAGAGTAAAAGTTTGGTCATCTTGCTGCACACTCACTGGAACAGGAACTTGCAGTGGGAAAACCATTTCTGTCACACTAGGAAGTCTACGATAGCCAACACTGCGGATGATACTGTGTGGAGGAATTGCTCCTTGTAAAGGACGAGTTTCCTTACCATTGATCCAAGCACCATAGTCCAAACGCAACCACTCACCTTCACGTCCTGTAACTGCTGATCGTGTGCCTTTGGGTAGAGGTGTTAGTCTAGAATAATCTGTACTCGGACCAGTGCGCGCAACTCCAGAGTCTGCTATAATCTCTACGACTTCCAACTGTGCAGGTGAGAGGATGCTGATTTTTCCAGTTCCTAGTTGAGTTATTGTTTTACCATTCAGGGTGAGTTGGAATTCTGGTTTACCCAAATCTATATTTTTGGTCTGGTTCTCGGCAATAGCAGCAGAGACAGTGTTGTTGGTATACAGTGAAGGATTAAACTGAGGAACTGTCGCACAACCCTGATACTTGCCCGCGTTAGACTGGGTTGAGGGTTGGTTTTGCCCTGTTAAGGCGGCAGAATTTGCTGGTAGTTGTGCTTGTTGAGGTTGCGGTAAAAGGGAAATAGTTTGATTTCCCAATTTTACAGAAACAGTCGTCGCATTCGGTGCGGCGAGACTCCCAGAGGGAGTCGCCCAAGGGGCGATAGCACTAAAACAAATTTGTTCTCCTGGAAGTTTGGCTATATCCACCGCTGGTGTGAGAGAATTTTTGGCAAAGCCTAACCCCTGTGGGACTTCCGGTTGAGTAGAAACTCTTGTCACCCGAATCTGGATTTGTTGATTTTGGTAGCGGACAGTAAAAAGATTTTCTCCCAACTGTAAGGGTAAACTTGGGGCAAAATGACCAGACTTACTACGAGTTACTGGCTGATCATTGATCAGAACCTCTCCACTTGCTGGTGCTGTCCCAAGAAAGAAAATTTTCTGTGCAGTAGTCTGGTAGTTTGTTTTCGGAAAAACAACCTTCAGGGATTGTTCTTGAGCCAAAGCGATAGAGGGGGTGACTATAGAGCTTAATAAGATTAATCCTAAAAGTGATCTCACGTCAAAATAAAAGAATAATTGATAACAAGAGCGGAGTTAAGCACCTCCCCCTAAAAGTATGGGGGTTGAATTCAAAAATAAATTTAAAATGATCAATTTATAATTTTAAATTTATAATTTTGAATTTTGAATTCTCGAAGGGGGTGACTGTGGCACAATGGCGAGGTGTGTTTCTAGAAGTTGCGCAAAATTAAAGATAGTATGACTAAGTTTGTATTTGTAACTGGTGGTGTTGTTTCTAGTATTGGTAAGGGAATTGTAGCAGCAAGTCTGGGGCGATTGCTCAAGTCAAGAAATTATTCGGTCTCAATTCTCAAACTCGACCCCTATATTAATGTTGATCCAGGAACCATGAGTCCTTTTCAGCATGGGGAAGTATTTGTGACTCAAGATGGTGCTGAGACAGATTTAGATTTGGGACATTACGAACGTTTTACTGATACCTCTATGTCCCGGTTGAATAGTGTGACGACTGGTTCAATTTATCAAGCCGTCATTAATAAGGAGCGTCGTGGTGATTATAATGGCGGCACAGTCCAAGTTATTCCCCACATTACAAATGAAATAAAAGAACGGATTATTAGGGTTGCTAAAGATACAAATCCAGATGTTGTTATTACAGAAATTGGTGGGACAGTAGGAGATATTGAATCACTACCATTTATGGAAGCAATTCGTCAATTCCGAAAAGATGTAGGACGGCAAAATGTCGTGTATATGCATGTCACTTTGATACCGTGGATTGCCTCAGCGGGTGAGATGAAAACTAAGCCAACACAGCACTCGGTGAAAGAACTCAGATCAATTGGTATTCAACCGGATATTTTAATTTGTCGGTGCGATCGCCCACTGCCAACATCGTTAAAAAACAAATTATCTGAATTTTGCGATGTACCAGTAGAATGCGTGATCCCATCTCAAGATGCTAAGAGTATCTATGAAGTTCCCCTGAATTTAGAACGAGAAGGACTAGCACAGCAAACACTAGAATTGCTGAACATGGAACAACACCAACCTCATTTGGTGCAGTGGCAAACATTAGTAGAAAAATTATACAGTCCCAGCCATCGAGTGGAAATTGCGATTGTCGGTAAGTACGTGCAGCTAAGTGATGCCTATCTTTCGGTTGTGGAAGCGCTACGTCACGCAGCAATTGCAATGAGTAGTGAACTGCACCTGCGTTGGGTGAATTCAGAACAATTGGAAACTGAAGCAGCCGAAACCTATCTCGAAGGTGTGGATGGAATAGTAGTCCCAGGAGGTTTTGGCGTCCGGGGGGTAGATGGCAAAATTGCTGCAATTAGATACGCTCGAAGACGCGAAATCCCATTCTTAGGTTTGTGCTTAGGAATGCAATGCTCAATCATAGAATGGGGACGAGACGTAGCCGGATTACAAGATGCTAACAGCGCCGAATTTGACCCACATACACAAAACCCAGTCATTAATTTATTGCCAGAACAACAGGATGTCATGGATTTGGGTGGAACAATGCGCTTAGGTTTATATCCTTGTCGCTTACTTCCTAACTCTTTGGCTTTCAAACTTTACCAAGAAGAAGTTATTTATGAACGCCATCGACATCGCTACGAGTTTAATAACTCTTACCGCAACGTCTTTATAGACTCTGGTTATCTTATTAGTGGGACTTCTCCCGACGGACGCCTAGTAGAAATTATCGAAATTCCTAATCACCCGTTTTTTATAGCTTGCCAATTTCATCCAGAATTTCAATCATCTCCCAGTGCACCTCATCCTTTATTTAAAGGTTTGATCGAAGCGACAATTGCTCGTTATTACCCTTCTTCTGAGGTACATACACCACTGGAAGTTTTTTAAAGAGTCATTATAGCAAGTCTATTTGATTTGCGTGAAAGTGCTTGCGCTTTGTGTATAAGTGGCACATGCTCAGATTCCCGACTTCTTTTAGAACTCGGGAATTTTCTTGTTCACCAATGATTTAGGATTGCTATACCTCGATTGCTAAGTAGGTAGGCGTAATTAAATGTAAAACGATCATTGCGAGTGAAACGTATTCACGATCAAGCCTGATACAAATGATTGGTCTTTTATTCTTTCCCTCTGCTCGCTGCTGTCTATTTGTATCAACCTTAAAGTGAAACGCTATTAGTGGTGCGGTGTCCACTGATTTATAAACAAGAATAAGGCACAAGAAAACCCAGCTGTGTAAACTACAACTATCATGAATATAGCGTGGACAGTAGTTCTAAACTCGTGGTATCGAATCGCCTGTGTAATAAGTAATTCAACTTCGGTTTGTGTTATGGCTTTATCGTTGTTAGGCAGCACTAAGTCTGTGACGCTAGCCATACTCTGAGGCATGTCAACTGACTGGGGACTGCCTTTTTTAGAGGTGGATAGTGTTGTAGCTGGTACTGAGAACGGTGACACAAGCATAAGCGGCGAAATCTTGCGATGAAGCATGGAAATTAGACTCTCTAGTAGTTGAGTGCGTGAAGTACCCCATCTTACCTATGCCTGACGGCACGCTGCGCGAACGGTTGAAGATGGGGCTTCCCCCTAAATCCAACTAGCATAAGGACGGTCTTATTCGTCTTTTGGGCTTCCCGCTTCATCCGTCGTCGCCACGTTAGGTATCTGAGGAGTAAGCGGATTGTTGTAGGAGTTAGCGACACGAGCGCTGGGTGATGGAACCGGAAGAGATGGAAGCGGAGGAATCTGAGCATCAGCTGTTTGAACTAATACGGGGATCCCTGACAGAAGTAAACACATCGAGATAATCTGGCGATGAAACATGAAATCCCCCTGTTTGTATGATTTTTTACTTTTTGTATTCTTTATGTTGTTACGCACAAGCTAAGCGTAATTCACACTTCCTCCGTAGGAAGCATGCTCAAATTTACTCAAATTCAAACTTAGAATTTTGAATGTTGAATTACCCCGTTATCGCATAGTGTGAGCGAAGAATATAGGATTTAGGGAGTTGATTGTGCTGAAATTCCGCTATGTTTATACACTAGAAAATTGTCAATGCCAAGTGACGCAGGATAACAGATGCCTCACCTTCCATGAATTGAGCTTTTTGCGGGTTAAATGATGCATAATATTTTTCCAGTATCAGTTGCTGTATGAGAGCAGTAAACAGTCTTTCCTTGTCTTGAAAGTGGCTGTAGATAGTTCTTATTGAAAGTTTGTACTATACAGTTTAGTTTTGAAAAAGAAATTAAACTATTTAGTTTATTTTGTCCCACAGGAAGTACCTTATGGTGCGTCATGCAACAGCTAGCGGTTCCTCATCCTTTAAGCATAGCCGTCGCCCACTCACAATACTCGCAGCTGTCATAACATTTGTTGTTGTAAGTGTGACAACATACAGGTTCTGGCAGTTACAGTCACACAAGTTTAATGAGATCCAAAAGTCTCGCCCCAGCATTCCTAAAATTATAAAAGTCGTTGCTTTGGGAAGGCTAGAACCACAGGGAGAGGTGATTAAAGTTTCTGCACCAACATCTAGTCAACAAAATCGAGTTGAGCAATTGTTAGTGAAGGAGGGGCAGGAAGTTAAAGCAAGTCAGGTGATTGCTATTCTTGACAGCAAAGATCGTCTTCAAGCTGCTGTTATCAAAGCACAGCAACAAGTAAAAGTGAAACAGGCAAACCTTGCTATGGTGCAAGCAGGTGCAAAACGCGGTGAAATTGAAGCACAAAGAGCTACGGTTGACCAATTAAAAGCGCAGTGGCAAGGTGATAAGACAGCACAACAGGAGGCGATCGCCCGACTCAAAGCACAGTCCAAAGGCGATAAGATAGCGCAACAAGCAACTGTTGAGAAATTGCAAGCCCAATTCAACAACGCTCAAGCCGAATATAGCCGTAATCAGCAACTCTACTCGAATGGTGCAATTTCTAAGTCTTCATTTGATAGTAAGCTCCTGAGTGTAGACACTGCAACACTGCAACTCAAAGAAGCTAGAGCAATACTCACCCGTATTGATGGTACGAGTAGCAGCCAAATCAGCGAGGCTCAAGCTGTTCTCACCCGCATTAACACAACGCTTAGTAAACAAATCAGCCAAGCTCAAGCCACACTCCAGAAAATAGCCGAAGTGCGTCCAGTAGATGTGGAAGCAGCAAAAGCAGAAGTTGATGATGCGATCGCACAAGTCAATCAAGCTCAAAAAGATTTGCAACAGGCTTACGTGCGAACACCCCAAGATGGTCAAGTGTTGGATATACACACACGTGCAGGGGAAGTGGTGTCGAGTAATGGTATTGTTGAGATTGGACAAACCAGCCAAATGTATGCTGTTGCGGAAGTCTACCAAAGTGATATCAGCAAAATCCGTATAGGGCAGGATGTGCGGATCATCAGCGATTCTCTACCTGGTGAATTACAAGGAAAAGTGGAGCGGATAGGTTTACAGGTGCGTCGGCAGAGTGTCGTCAATACCGATCCTAGTACCAATATTGACGCCCGAATTGTCCAAGTGCATATCCGACTCGATCACACATCAAGCCAGAAAGCTGCTCAGTTTACCAATTTACAAGTTAAGGTGGTGATTTCACTTTGATTGGATTCATACAACAGTTATACCAGCGAATACCTCTGGGATGGTTGCAACTGAGTCATGAAAAAAGCCGTCTGCTTGTCGCATTATCAGGTATTGCTTTTGCTGATGTGCTCATGTTCATGCAGCTTGGCTTTCAGACTGCACTTTATGACAGTAATACTCGGCTCAACCGAGTTTTGCAAACAGACATTGTTTTACTCAGTCCCAAAGCTCGTAATATGCAAAATCTGTCTACATTTTCCCGGCGGCGACTGTACCAAGCTTCCTCGATATCAGGAGTAAAGTCGGCAGAAGCATTGTATGTGAGTTTCATCACCTGGAAAAATCCCCAAACCCGTCGTGAAGCTTCCATTCAAGTGCTAGGGGTTAATCCTGAGCAACCAGCTTTTGGGCTACCAGAAATAAACCAACAGTCGGATAAGATTAAGTTTGCAGATAATTTCTTATTTGACAAAGGTTCTAGAGGGGAATATCAACAAGTAATTGCTCAAATTGAACAAGGTAAAACTGTTACTACCGAAGCAGAAAATCATACCATTACTATTAATGGCTTATTTCAATTGGGGACTTCCTTTGGGGCTGAGGGTAACCTGATTACCAGTGATCAGAATTTTCTACGCCTGTTTCCCGGACGACAAGCAGCTAGTATTAATCTGGGTTTAGTTTATCTTGAACCGGGCTACGATCCACAGCAAGTTGCAACAGCATTAAGAGCTTACTTACCCAATGATGTCAGGGTTTTGACTCATGAAGAATTTATCCAGTTTGAAGAAAACTACTGGCAGACACAAAGCCCTATTGGCTTTATCTTTGGTCTAGGTGTATCAATGGGGTTTATAGTCGGCATTATTATCGTCTATCAAGTTCTTTCTACCGATGTCAATGCACACCTGAAGGAATACGCAACCTTAAAAGCAATGGGGTATCATAATTTATACTTTTTAGCAATCATTTTTGAAGAAACTCTTATCCTCGCATTTCTGGGCTTTATTCCAGGAACAATAGTTCCTTTGGGACTTTATTATTTAACAAGAACGGCGACAAATTTACCCATATACATGACTTTAACACGAGCCTTGGTGGTGCTCATGTTGACAATCATTATGTGTGTTATTTCTGGAGCGATCGCCACCCGCAAACTCCAAGCGGCTGATCCTGCTGATATGTTTTAATATGTTATGTGATGTCCGGGCAATCAACCATAATTCTTGCATTACCTCTCCCCAACCCTCCCCTTAGCAAGGTTATCTATCTGCCTTATCCCAACGATAATTATTAAGTAAGTGGGTTTTATTAAAAATAAGATGTAGTGCGAGCGTCTCGCTCGCGGGCAAGATGCTCCGAAGTCGCTACAACGCGGGGAACCCGCGCAACGCGCAACTCTTGGCACTACTGCTATCTACGAATTAATTACGCCTACCTACTTAAATGGACAGACTAGAGCAATACCGTCAAATCATCCGCCAACTGTTGACATCTCATGCAAATCTTGAGTCTGGTAATTCAGATAACAATGTTGAGTGCCAGCTTGTCTTTGATACAGAACACGACCACTACCAAATTTTAGATGTTGGCTGGTCGGGACTCAAACGGGTTTATAACTGTTTCATTCATTTAGACATCAAAGATAGTAAAGTTTGGATTCAACGCAATATGACAGAAGCCAATCTTGCTCAAGAATTAGTCGAGATGGGCGTACCTAAAGAAGACATTATCTTGGGACTACATCCACCTTACAAGCGCCCGTATACTGGGTGTGGAGTTGCTTAGGGAATCTGCGATTGCACTTGTAGCAACAGACGCATAAAGGCGTATCGCTTTACTAACAAAAAATAGACTGAAAACCCCCTTCACGTCTCGTTACTCAAATCTGCTCAATGCAAGGCAAGATGAAATTTCATCCCAGGTTGAGGGAACATAAATACAGCGATCGCTCACTCGGAAGCGATCGCCAAAAACCTCTACTTACAAAACATCGTGACGGCTAAGCTAATATCCACTATATTTACCGACATTCCAAAGACTCACGCGTAGAAACACCAGTTTTAGAATTTACCCCACTTGCTTTGTCACAAAGTTTTTTCACTTCCAGACGATCTAGAACTGCATTGGTAAAATCAGCACCAGTAATGTCTACATCATCAAAAGTAGAACGCAGCATCATTGCGTCTGTAAAGATCGCATCGCTCAAATCACTGCCCTGAAAAGCAGCCAAGTAGGCTATACCTTCAGTAAAATTTACACCATGCAGATTGACTCCCTCTAACATTGAACTATTGAAAACGCCACCGCGCAAATCAGCATTGCTAAAATTAACGTCCTTAAGCTTGACATTAATATATTCAGATCCAATCAAGCTTTGACCAGAAAAATCCTTACCGTTGAAGGCGTCGTCCGTGGAACGCCTGATGCTCGAAGAACCGACTCCCTCTGCTGACAGGGGAAACAAGAAAAGAACTATAGCTAGAACCAACCCAACGACTACTTGCTGATACTTCATAATGCCAACTTAATAAATCTCAACACTGCCACAATTTATTAAAACAGTGAACAGTGAACAGTGAACAGTAAAAAGTTATCAAAATTTCTGATGACTGATAACTGATAACTGGTTAAAAGGCAGGGCAAGCAGGAGGTGTTGGCTGGGAACGTTGTATACCAGTTTGGGTAGGATCGTAACCTACCAGAACCACCTGACCTTTCTCATTGAAGATCCATCCTCGGGCAGGTATTATCTCTTTGACTTTGGGTTTGGCTTTTGCACTGCTGGAGGACTGATTCTGAGTGTCACTACTGGAATTCTTTTGATTGACAACAGGCTGGATCAAATCAACGCGCACATTGTCACTACTAAGGATTTTATTCGGATCAGTTGGCAACCCGCCACGCCCAGTGACGGTGAAAGTACTACCAAAACCTTTTATACAGGGATTTAAGGCAATCTGCTGTGCTGGGTCGATGACATTCTCAGACAATTCAAATAATCCGCGACTGGGGTCAACATCTAACGTATTAATAATTACAGTTCCTTGAGAGCCAAATTGAGAGCTAGCATCAATGTCATTGGTTGTATTTATGGGAGTTGACTTGCGTTGTTCCAAACCGAAAATATTTGTAGCCTTGATATCGATGTTGCCACCTGTTCCTCGTTCTGCACTTGCAACAATGTCATTGTTTTGTCCAGGAAAAGCAACCACAAAACCGTTGGGAGCGTTGATAGTGATGTTACCACCGTTGGCATCATTAAAAGCTTGAGCAGAAATCAGACTTTGATTTTCCATTCGCAACAGACCTAAGTTTTGGAGGTTGATGTTACCTCCGTCTCCCGCGTTGTTTTGCGCAGTGAGTTTTCCTCGGTTGAGGCGAATGGTGTTTACATTTGCAGTTAAATTACCTGCAGCACCAGTTCCTGTTGCACTGACAGTCACTCGTCCACCATTGCGGACATTTAAATTTGGAGTATTGATAATCAAATTCCCTGCTTTACCAGCACCTGAAGCTTCAGAGAACAAAGTGCTGGGGAGAGTTTTACCTGCAATGGTTCTACTACCGATAACATCCACAGACTCGGTTGCATTGACAATCAAAGTTCCGCCATCACCAGTAGCGAAAGAACCTGATTTGACTTCCCCGCCATTTTGAATCACCAATTGCCTGACATCTAAAGTTGAACTACCTGGTGAACCTGAACCAAAATTATCTGCTGAAATTCTCGCTCCACCTTCAACAGTCAGCACTCCAGTCGTCAACTTTAAACTACCTACATTCCCTGTAGCGCCTGGTTCTGCAGACACAAATAGACCACTGCGTCCAGTGTCCAAAGGTTCACCTGTAGCAAATGGTGAAGTTCCACTTAAGAGAATTGAATCTGTCGCATTGATAGTCAAATTTCCACCATTGCCGCCAGTTTTACGACCAGCAGTAGATATCTGCGCTCCACCTTGAACAGTTAATCGTTGAGTTTCAATAGTCACATTTCCTGCATTGCCTGCATTGTTTAGTGGATTTGTGCCAACTTGAGCACGAATACCACTCAATATCCTATTATTTGGATTGTTGTTTGTGCCGATCACGTCTACGGAATTGGATGCTTTTATCAATATATTCCCTGCGTTTCCAACACCGAAAGTCGAAGTATCAATATTGGCTCCATCTCGAACGAGTAGTTTCCCTGTTTCAATCGTCATATTCCCACCATTACCCGTAGCAGTGCTACATTCTGAAGAGAAACCACATACTTGAGAGAAAAGAAAAGTAGGTAAAGCTGATGCAGTTCCTTCTAACTCTACAGAATCAAAAGCTTTCACCAATACATCTCCAGCTTTACCTTCACCATCAGCAGAAGTTCCAATTACGGAACCTCCACTCAATTTCACAGACTCAGCAGCATTGATGATTAAATTTCCACCTGCTTGTGAAAGAGAACCAGAACGAATCGATGAACTCTCTGTGAGAGTAATATTTTTACCCTGCACTTGGATATCACCACCAGCACCATCACCACTGGTATTTACTCGTGCACCGCTAGACAGTCCAATATCTCTAAGTTTCTGAACATTTTGATATCCCAAAGCATAGCCTGTATTTATCTGATTGAGACTCACAAAACTATCGCTATCAACGCTACCTAACTCAATCCTTCCGCCAAGTGCAGTTAAATTACCAGCTGATAAGGAAACATTACCGCCTACTAAAGCTAAAGTTTTTCCATTTGGAACTTGTAACCCAGCAGGATATTTTAACCCAGCAGGAGAACTAAATGTATTAGTTGCTCCATCAAGACTTGCTTGAGATTGATTAACAATATTTCCAGGATTATCTCTAAATCGTAAACCTATCGGAACATTGATTGTTAACAACGGTGGTGCTTGGGGATCAGTAGCACTAAACTCAAACCCATTGCCAAATACAAAACTATTCGCAGTACTTCCCAAAAATGAACCACCAATATTCAAACTGGCATTTGGTCCAAAAATAATCCCCGCAGGATTGAGTAAAAATAAGTTAGCTGAGTTGAGTGTCCTAATTAAACCATCAATACTAGAAACAGAACCACCCGTCACCCGACCGATGATGTTTCGCACATCAGCTGCATTATTAAAGTTAGCCGAACCACCTGTGGGAACAGAAAATTCTTTGAAGCTATGAAAAAGGTTTCCTCCCCGAATGGTTCCGTCATTGATGTTGAAAATTTTTCCATCAGGAGTAGTCACTGTGGTAGATACAGTTCCATCAGGAGTCACTTGTTGCGCTCTGAGTGTACCTATAGAAGTAAAACTCGCTATAGTGCATAGGGGTAAGGTTAACAAAATGGGCAATATCTTTTTCATAGTAAATGCGTTTGTTATGAAGAATTTTTTACAAAGGACGTGGTTTGGGTTGAGACAGGGATGTTGTTGGTGAGTGACTGAAAATTTTAATTTGTAGGGTGGGCACTACCTACCTTCCTATGTCATTCGTAGGCAATGGGCAGTGCGCACCTTACGTTGGATTCGTTAGATACTTTATTAAATCTTCTAAGTTACTCTACTACTTCTTGAACTCAGGAAGATTATCTGTAATATAAAAATTAATTTATGCGACTGCCGTGTCGTTTGTAGGGGCACGCTGTGCCCATACTTTGTAGTGTATGTAACTGAGAATCGCTATGGAGTGTGTATTGCTGACTAATATTAATGTATAAATCAGCAATATTCACCAATATTCACCTGATGATAATCCTGTCCAAATACGGAAGTAGCTAATTAGATTGTTACACCTTCACAGAGTTTTTTTAGCATTAGATAGATTTATTTCTGGACGTTTATTACGTTTGCGCAATAATGTTGTACTCACAATTCCAAAAACCAGTAAGCTTATTGTAGCGGCAGGTTCTAGAACCTTTTTTCTATCTGAATCAGGAGTCCAGTCAAAAGTCCTATAATCATCCTCATTGAAAGGATTAGGTTCCAGATTATCATCAAATTTTAAACCCCAAAGATACTTCGGAAAACTAACACTACCAGAACTATCCAAAAATGGAGTTAAATTGGATGCATTGAAAATAGATAGAGAATTTAGATTAGTGAATGGCTCAGTATAGGGAGCATAAAATGCAAAATGAATGAAGTTTTTTGGATTGGAATTATCTTCTAACCTAGCTTCATACTTAACTACAGTACTGCCAAATTTACCTTTGAAGCTACTGCTTCGAACATTGAGTGCTTGCTGCAAGGAGTCTGAAATGGATTCTAAAGAAACTTTCAAATCTCCTTGATTCAATTTATAGTCTTTAGGAGTTTCAGCGTTTAAAACTGCAAGAGAGTCATTATCAGTATAGATTGCGTTTTGAATTGCTCCAGAGAATATCCCTCCAGTGTAAGAAGCAGAGGGGTTAATTTCAAATGAAAATCTGTCGTTTACATTATTTGCTTGACCAGAAAATTTTTGAGCTAGAGCAGATTGTGGAGCTAAAGAAACTGCCATCGTCAATACAGCGGCTGCTGATATAACTTTTGCTAATTTGTTAATCATCATTACACCCATTCGACAAAAATAAATACTTGCTGGCAAGGGATTTCAGCAACTAAGGAGAAAGTTAATGACACAACTTTGAATCTGAGCACGAGGTAATTTGCTCAAATCACGATGCACCCCAGTTAATTAGATTTTTAGAACACCTTTACTCTCGTCTTTGTACTATTTAGATAAACTTGTTTCTGGGCGTTTCTTACGTTTGCGCAATAATACTGTGCTCACAATTCCAAAACCCAGTAAACTTGCTGTAGCCGCCGGTTCTGGAACCTTGGTTACATTATCAGGCTCAAAAGTTACGATAAATCCTCTAGATGAAGCAAGAGAATCGCCATTCAAATTGCTAATCTCTTCTGGGAATTCAACCTGACCTTGAGAATTCAAAAATGGAGTTAAATTTGATGCATTGAAAACAGATAGAGAATTTAGATTAGTGAATGGCTCAGTGTAGGGAGCATAAAATGCAAAGTTAACGAAGTTTTTTGGATTTGAGTTATCTTCTAACCTAGCTTCATATTTGACTACAGTACTGCCATATTTATTCTCGAAGCTACTGCCACTGCTTTGAGTATTGAGTACATTTCGCAATGAGTCTGAAATCTCTGCTAAAGAAACTTTCAAATCTGCTGGATTAAATTTATACTCTCTAGAAGTTTCGGTGGAGTCACCAAGTTGAAAGGGAGGTTTATCAATATACACTGGGTTTTGAATTGCTCCATAGAATATCCCTGATCTGTTAGGAGCAGAGGTTTCAAGATCAAATTCCAGTGTATCTTCAATGTTATTATTTACAGCACCAGAGAATTTTTGAGCCAGAGCAGATTGTGGAGCGAAAGAAACTGTCATAGCTAATACAGTAGCTGCTGATATAAATTTTGCCAATCTATTAATCATCATTCAATAACCTCTCAAATTGCTTTACGATGTGTGCAATGAATGAGAAAGTTGTTAAAGGCTGCACCCGCATTCTTTAAAACTAATCTCGTGGAATGGAAACTGCTGAGTTAATAACATCTTTCGGAGAGCATTTCCTAAACAATATAAAACCACGGTCAACAGTATTTCTGCTAGACGTTATGTCAATAATTCATAAAAAAGACATACTAGGTTCACATTAACTTCACCCCAGTGTCCACCTTTCGTAAATTGCCAGGGTGTTGTTGAAGAAATTAAGCTATTTATGAGTGTTTATATTTAGCTTTGAGCTTTTCCTGGTGTTTGTACTGTTTGTATTGAGAAGGTGGAGGCGATCGCCAGATTCAAATTCACGCTCACTTATAGCGATACGCGCTCATCGCGTCTTTTACTTTGTGCGATACGCGTAGCGTCAAGCCTCCGGCTTATCGCCCACCAAGCACCTATGAATGAAATGCGATCTGCCGCTATGCTGTAGCGAAGCGATCGCCTTTGGCAGCTGCTCCGCACCATCGCAAAGCGCGAATTGAGTTGGTATTGAAAAGAGGCGGCATAGAATACAAAGAATACTTATTTAAGTTCAAATGAAAACCGACTCCATTTTTTATCGCCTATTCACAACCTTTCCGAATGCTTTCTTTGAATTAATTAACCTGCAATCTTATGAGGCAAATGCATATAATTTCGCTTCTGTAGAATTAAAACAAACAGCATTTCGTATTGATGGAGTCTTTCTTCCCACTGCTGATGCTAGTACTCGCCCAATTTATTTTGTTGAGGTTCAGTTTCAAAAAGATACCGAATTTTACGCCCGTTTATTTTCAGAAATATTTCTGTATTTGCGACTTTACGCACCAACCAAGGCTTGGAGAGCAGTCGTTATATTTCCTCGCCGTAGCATCGAACCAACAAAAGTCGAACCCTATCAAGTCTTACTCGAAAGTCAACTTGTAACACGATTATATCTGAATGAGCTTGGGGATAGGGCTGAACAATCTTTGGGAGTTGGTATCATTAAATTAATAGTTGAAAATGAAAAACAAACTCCCGCATTAGCCAAAAACTTGATTGCCAGGACACGCACAGAGCTAACCAATGCAGCGCTTGTACAGCAAGTGCTAGATTTAATAGAAACAATTGTACTATACAAATTACCGCGCATCAGTCGTCAGGAGTTGGTGAGGATGTTTGGATTGGGTGATTTTGATATCAAAAAAACCAGATTTTATGAGGAAGTCCGTGAGGAAATCCTTGAGGAAGTCAGACAGGAAAAAGCTCTAGAGTTAATTATGCGTCAGCTTCGACGCCGCATTGGTAACATGGATCAGCAATTGCAAGAGCGTATCAGTCAGCTATCTATCGAACAACTGGAGAATCTTGCCGAAGCACTATTGGATTTTTCAACTCAAGCAGATTTAACGACTTGGTTGCAAGATCAATCAAATTAGGTTTAAGTACACTGTAGATACCAAAAGTGAAATACTACAGACAAACGTATCTAAACAAATAGACCTGTGGCTAATCAAGAAGAAATCATCCTATCCTTAGCGCGATCGCCTTTATTTGAACTTGCACAAGAACTCAAAGCACGACTCACCACTTTTGGTGGTTGGGAAATGCCTGTGCAATTTGTTGGCATAACCAAGGAACACGAGGCTGTGAGAAATGCAGCAGGAATGTTCGATATTTCCCACATGGGTAAATTTACTTTGCAAGGGAAGAACCTTATATCTCAACTCCAGCTTTTAGTTCCTTCAGATTTAAGCCGCTTGCAAGCCGGTCAAGCTCAATACACTGTCTTATTAAATCATAAAGGTGGTATCATTGACGACATCATCTTTTACTACCAAGGCGAAGACGCCACTGGTGAACAACGGGGAGTGATAATTGTCAATGCGGCTACTACTGACAAAGATAAAACATGGCTCTTGCAACATCTTGACCAAAATCAAGTGAAATTCCAAGACCTTTCACTTGAAAAAGTCTTAATTGCCGTGCAAGGACCAAAAGCCGTAAGCATTCTTCAGACCTTGGTGCAAGAAGATTTAACATCTATTAAAGCATTTGGGCACTTGCAGGGAACAGTACTAGGTAAACCAGCATTTCTTGCCCGCACGGGTTACACCGGGGAAGATGGCTTTGAGGTGATGTTAGATTTAGATGTGGGGGTAGAATTGTGGAGAAGTCTAATCAATGCTGGTGTCATTCCCTGCGGACTGGGTGCGAGAGACACCCTCAGGCTAGAAGCAGCAATGCCACTTTACGGTCAGGATATTGACGACACGACGACTCCATTAGAAGCTGGTTTAGGCTGGCTACTTCATCTTGATACCAAAGGAGACTTTATCGGTCGCTCAGTTTTGGAACAGCAAAAAGCTGCTGGAGTTCAACGCCGACTAGTAGGTTTGCAAATGCAAGGGCGTAACATTGCCCGTCATGGCTATCAAGTGTTATCAACTGGTGTGGTCGTTGGAGAGGTGACTAGTGGTACACTATCACCAGTTCTTGGTTATCCCATAGCCTTAGCCTATGTTCCCAGTCAACTAGCGACTGTGAATCAGCAGCTAGAAGTAGAAATTCGTGGCAAAGCTTACCCAGCGGTTGTGGTAAAACGTCCGTTTTATCGATCAAAAAACCGTGTGAAGAATTTTGAATGAAGCGAATGGGTATAGTGTAATTTAGACCGGCACTTGAGACGACTGGCGTAAAACCCCAGCAACTGCTCTTGGTCGGATTTTAACATAGCAGGTAAGTGGTGAGTAAGCGCGTTATGTAGGAAGGCTTCGGCCGTGAGCTCAGCCGAACGGTTTCCTGCGCCTTCACGACTAGCTCTCCCGTTGGGTGTTCGTAGTCGCTCATCACAATCCCTTCGCTTAATTGGCTCCTTCACTGCGAACCGAATTTCAAAAAAATATTTTTTTGAATTTTTAATTCGTGAATGCGTCAATTTTTGAGCCACTGTGGTAGCTCAACCCTTAACCAAGGGATGAAATAGATAACTGATAACAGTTAAATAGATATAGCGGAAATCGCTATCGGTGTAGTAATTTTTTTATGTGGATGAGGAAGTGGTATGCCCTTTGAATATCCTGAAGATTTGAGATACTTAGATACTCATGAATACGTGCGTCTGGAAGGCGAAATTGCCACCATTGGCATTACCGACTTTGCGGTAGACCAATTAGGTGACATTGTGTTTTTAGATCTCCCAGATATTGGTGACGCTGTCTCCAAGGAAGAAACCTTTGGCACAATTGAATCCGTGAAAGCTGTGGAAGACCTTAATTCCCCAGTTACTGGTACAGTTATAGAACGCAATGAACTTTTGATAGAATCACCAGAACAATTGGCAGAAGATCCTTATGGGGAAGGATGGTTGCTCAAAGTACGCGTTAACAAGTCTGGTGAAATTGATGATGCCTTGACTGCAAGTGAATACAGCATTCAGGTAGAAGGATAGAACGGAGTGAGGGAGTAAGGGAGTGAAGGAGTGTGAGGAAAGAGTGATTGATCATTAACTCTTCCCTGCCTCTGTGTTTCTCTACTTCCCTCACTCTTGTTTGTCCTTGTCCCTACAGTATCCGGAAAAGTTTTATGACTTTTTCTAAAAAAACTTCATTAATTTTGAGAAATTGACAAATTATACCCAACGCGTCAAACAGAATTGTTGCAAAATATGAAGTAGTCGCGTCGGAGAGCAGTTCGTGGTAACTAATGTTCCTCGTCCTAAATCAAACCATCAGCAGATGTCAGGGGAAAGTAGCCAAAAGTTAAGTTCTTTTCAAGAACGGCATATTGGATCATCATCCAGTGATATCAAGCATTTACTTGAGGTGCTGGGTTATGGTACTCTTGATGAAGTTATTGACCAAGCAGTGCCGCAGGCAATTCGGTTATCTGATTCATTAGAGTTACCAGAAGCAGAAAATGAGTACGCAGCACTTGCTCAGCTCAAGGAAATCGCTTCCAAAAATCAAGTTTTCCGCTCGTTTATTGGTATGGGGTACTACGACTGTATCACCCCACCTGTGATTGGACGCAATATTCTAGAGAACCCTGGTTGGTATACCGCCTACACTCCCTATCAGCCAGAAATTGCCCAAGGACGACTCGAAGCGCTGCTGAATTTCCAAACCATGATTATTGACTTAACAGGTTTAGAAATTGCTAATGCTTCATTGCTAGATGAAGCCACAGCAGCCGCAGAAGCGATGACTATGAGCTATGGTTTTTGCAAAAATAAAGCAAATACCTATTTTGTCTCTCGTGAGTGTCATCCCCAAACTATAGATGTGTTGCAAACACGCGCTCAACCTTTGGGAATTGATATTATTGTCGGAGATCATCAAACCTTTGATTTTTCTGAACCCATTTTTGGGGCAATTCTCCAGTACCCCGCCAGCGATGGCACAATCTATGACTACCGCGCTTTTATAGAAAAAGCCCATGCTATGGGAGCATTGGTAACGGTAGCAGCAGACCCCTTAAGTCTGACTTTGCTAACACCCCCAGGTGAATTTGGTGCTGATATTGCTGTAGGAAGCACTCAGCGCTTTGGTATTCCCTTGGGCTACGGGGGACCTCACGCAGCTTACTTTGCCACCAAAGAAGAGTATAAGCGTCAAGTTCCAGGGCGAATTGTTGGTGTATCAAAAGATGCTCAGGGTAAACCTGCGTTGCGCCTTGCTTTGCAAACCCGTGAACAGCACATTCGCCGCGAAAAAGCAACTAGTAATATCTGTACAGCACAAGTGTTGCTGGCAGTCATGGCAAGTATGTATGCTGTATACCACGGTCCTGATGGACTCAAAAGAATTGCTGAGAACATCCACCAAAAGACTGTGATGCTGTCAGAAGGATTAAAACGTTTGGGTTACAGCATTGGTTCTGAATATTTCTTTGATACCCTGCAAGTCGATTTAGGAGAACGGAGTTTAGATGAGATTTTACAAGCTTGTAAAGCAGATAACATTAACATACGCATTTTAAACACAACTACTGTAGGTATATCCTTAGACGAAACGACTACAGAAAAAGACTTAATCGACCTGTTGGAAATTTTCGCTTTTGGCGACGATCTACTCTTCCCCCCTGCTTCAGGGCATTCCCCTGCTCTTTTTCTCCCCCGTACCACTAGCTACCTCACTCACCCCGTTTTCAACCGCTATCACTCAGAAACTGAGTTGTTGCGTTACCTGCACAAGCTGGAAGCTAAGGATTTGTCGCTGACAACGTCGATGATTCCTTTGGGTTCATGTACGATGAAGCTTAATGCCACATCTGAGATGATACCAGTCACATGGGCTGAGTTTGGCAAGATACATCCTTTTGCACCACTATCACAAACACGGGGTTATCAAATCCTGTTCCAGCAGCTAGAGGAATGGTTAGCGCAAATCACAGGATTTGCGGGAATTTCCCTGCAACCAAATGCTGGTTCTCAAGGTGAATATACAGGGTTGCTCGTCATTAGGAAGTATCATGAAAGTCGAGGGGAAGGACACCGCAATGTTTGTTTAATTCCCCAGTCAGCACATGGAACAAACCCTGCAAGTGCTGTGATGTGTGGGATGAAAGTGGTTGCTGTTGCTTGTGATGCTGAAGGTAATGTTGATTTAGATGACCTTAAGGCTAAAGCTCAAAAGCATAGTAAAGAACTTGCGGCATTAATGGTAACATATCCCTCAACTCACGGTGTGTTTGAGGAGCAAATTCAGGAAATCTGTATTGTTGTTCACACTCACGGTGGACAAGTTTACATGGATGGGGCGAATATGAATGCTCAAGTGGGGCTTTGTCGTCCGAGAGATATCGGCGCGGATGTTTGTCACTTGAACTTGCATAAAACCTTCTGTATCCCACACGGTGGCGGTGGTCCTGGTATGGGACCTATTGGCGTTGCTTCCCATCTGGTACCATTTCTTCCTGGGCACGCTGTTGTTGAAATGGACGGTGAACAAAAAATGGGTGCAGTTTCCGCTGCACCTTGGGGAAGCGCGAGTATTCTCGTGATATCTTGGATGTATATTGCTATGATGGGTGCAGATGGTTTGACGGAAGCAACCAAAGTCGCAATTCTGAATGCAAACTATATCGCCAACAGACTTGAATCTTACTATCCCGTTTTGTATAAAGGGAAAAATGGTTTAGTTGCTCATGAGTGTATTTTGGATTTGCGATCGCTCAAAAAATCTGCAAATATCGAAATCGATGATATTGCCAAGCGCCTAATGGATTATGGCTTCCATGCACCAACGGTTTCCTGGCCTGTGGCAGGTACAATCATGGTGGAACCCACAGAAAGTGAATCCAAAGAAGAGTTAGACCGTTTCTGTGATGCAATGATTGCTATTCGCCAAGAAATCGCGGAAATTGAATCAGGTAAGATGGATGCCCAAGATAATGTCTTGAAAAATGCACCCCACACCGCAGAAAGTCTGATTGTCGGAGAATGGAATCATCCCTACTCACGGGAACAAGCTGCTTACCCAGCACCTTGGACTCGCGAACACAAATTCTGGCCCAGTGTTGGTCGTATTGACGCCGCATATGGAGATAGAAATTTTGTTTGCTCTTGTCTGCCAATGGATGCGTATTAAATAGAATGGCGAGTGAGGAGTTTTTATTCCTCGCTCAATACTTTTCAGATAAAGAGTTACTCATCCCTAATACCAATTTCCCTCACCAATGCTACATAGCAATCCTATCTTCTGCCAATGGGTGATGATATAAAATCATCAAATTGTCAGCTTCTAATGTTTCCATCGCATAAGTGCGACCATGAGTATCGCTAAACTCTACTTCAAATACTCCAAGCTCATACTCTTCAACAATTGTTCCAACCTGTCCCCTATACAAATCAAGCTCTGGTAAATCTTTCAGCAATGCAACTACATCAAGTAACTTAATTTGTGAATTCATACTCAGCCCTTATCTAAAAGAATATAACAACTTACTAAACGAGGAAATTTTTCTGTATCTCGTACAATCCACGCACTCCTCACAACTGCACTTCAACAGCAAGATTTGATTCAAGGACTAATGACAGGGGGCTTTAAGTCCCAGTATTTGCTCTGGGGTTTCACCAGCAGCAAGTTTTTCGAGAATTATTTCAACTGTGATGCGAGTTCCTGCAATCACTGGTTTTCCCGGATACGATAGGTTGTTTGTGCGTTGGCATGGTCGGATACCTTTTCTTTTATTACCATGCCAGCAGACTAAAGCAGAGCGATCGCGGTTACACGGCAAAATGCAGCGGCGGCAGTTAACCTTTGCAACCTCACCAACGGCTTTCACCTGTCCGCCGCCATGAAGTGTTAGCCGCGCTGATGACGAATGACGTTAAAGTTCTCATCGTCTGATGGTGCCTGAAAGTACTTTGTAATGGCATCAAATTCGGCATCGCTCGTAAAAGCTGAGCCTTCAGTAAGCTCCCTACTCCGCTCCCGCAGCTGACGCTTGCACAACTCGTCAGTTACATCGACGTAGTGCAACTCATGATCGGCGTTCGCACGTTCAAATAGCTCCCGAAACCAGGCACGCTGCGTTCTCGTGTTGCCAGGAAAGTCGAGCACAACAGATATGCCCTTTAAGAGCAGTGAGCATATGTGCGCCGCAAGAGCATCTCTCAGCCTTGATGAATACTTGACGAAGCTAGGGATGTCCACGACTTCGCCCGGAAACAACTTGATCAGCAACTGGTCTTGCACTACCAAAACCGCGTCCTCTCGCCGCGCTATTTCCCTTGCAAGGCTCGATTTTCCCGCCGCCATCTTTCCGCAAAAGAAGAAGAGCTTTCCTCGCTGCTTCATGTCCTATGTCCCTCAGCCTAACTATTTATTATGCAGAAACTTTCCGTATATCACATGCTCGCGATTTAAATAGAGAAAGGGTTACAGGCATTTAATCATAAATATCAAGAAATTTTATGTATATCGTCCATATCTAACTATGATACAGCTATTCCCGTATAACTACTCAATTTGGGGTGGATATCAAGAAATTTTCTGTATATTATCCTTTTTCAGATGTTAGGTGAAAAATTCCGTATATTCACCTGATTTTGTACGTAAGAAAGAGTTGTTCAGTATATTCATCGCTGTTATTCAGAAATTTTCTGTATAACATCCAATATGAACTTGCCCTGTTTTCTTGATTCGTGCAACAGGTCTATTCGGCACGCTACGCGTATGCGTAGCGTCTCCGCAGGGGATACGCTCGTCGCTGCGGACGAAAATACGTTACCTTTGCGTAAGTCCTGGTTTCTTTCCTCGTAGGTTCCAAGGCATAAAAAAATTAACGGACTAGGAATTATCCTAGTCCGTAAAAAAAGCGGGCTAACCGCTATTAACCTGGTTAACCCGTGCAGCTTTGGGAACGCGCAGAGATATGACTATTGCAATACCAACTTAACGTTGGCGTTTTGCAGACCGCGTTGCTTCACTTCTGCCAGGGTTTTGTTAACGGCATACTTTTGGTTGATGGAGTTGATCAACTCGGTTTGGTTGTGCTTCTTAGCAACACCCCATAGGTCTGCGATCAGATCGAAGGAACCATCGCTGTTGCGAGACCAACCGAGATCATACTCGCCTTCCAAAACTGCAACGATGTCGGAACGAACACGCTGACCGTTGTAACCACGAACATCAGCTTCAGTCTTAACAGAGATGCCTAGATCGCGCAGGGAAGACTTAAGAATTTCTGCATCGGTGATTTTGGTACGCAGAGTGCTAAAGTGAGACATTTGGGTTTCCTCCAATGAGAAAGTAGAGAAAAAGACAACAGTTTGTTTTAAGCGAAGCCGCGTTTACCAAGACGCGGTTTTTTCATAACTGCTAGCTTTTTGGCGCTAGCCTTTCCCCCTGTGGTAGCAGGAGAAAGCTTTTAGAACTCCAGTCGCTGATACTCAGCAACGGAGGATGCGGCTGGTCTTGCTCGTTGTCTAGCCCAGTCTCTGAGAGCTGTGACTTGTTCTTGCATCGTACGCGACAACGGCAGTGTTGCTTTAATAGCCGCAATAATATCTAATTGTGTGAACTCCCGATCTTGGGCAAAAGCTTCGTACATTGCCGCAACAATCGCTTGTTCAATTTCTGCTCCAGAAAATCCGTCAGACATCTTAGAAAGTTGTTCTAGGTCAAATCGCGAGATGTCTTCTCGGCGCTTAGACAAGTGTATCGTGAATATGTCTTGGCGCTCTTCTGGGGTGGGCAGATCTACAAAGAAAATTTCATCAAAGCGACCTTTCCTCAAAAATTCACCAGGTAGACGTTCAACTCGGTTGGCTGTTGCCATGACAAATACTGGTGATTTCTTTTCTTGCATCCAGGTGAGGAAAGAGCCGAATATCCGGCTGGAAGTTCCACCATCAGAATCTCCAGAACCTCCACTTCCAGCAAATGATTTATCTAACTCGTCTATAAATAAAATTGCGGGTGAAATAGATTCTGCTGTTTTTAAGGCGTTACGTAAATTTGCTTCTGAACGTCCTACCATTGAGCCATCATAGACTCGCCCCATATCTAATCGCAGTAGTGGCAAACCCCACAGTCGAGAAGTTGTTTTGGCAATTAAGGATTTACCACAACCTGGGACTCCTAAGATTAGCATACCTTTTGGTTGAGGTAAACCGTACTCACGCGCCCTCTCTGTAAAAGCGTTAGAGCGCTGCTTCAGCCACCTTTTCAACTCTTCCAAGCCACCAACAGCATCAATAGTTGCGTCTTCTTCTATGTATTCTAATATACCATTGCGCCGAATTAGCTGCTTTTTCTCAGATAAAACTATGTCTACTTCATCTTCCGTCAGACGCCCTGTAGTGACCTGTGCCTTACGGTAGACTTTTTCCGCTTCATCTTTAGTTAATCCTAGAGCCGCCCTTAAGAGTTTTTCACGCGCTTCTGTTGCTAACCGCCGTCCACGGTTTTGATCCAAATGAGTAGATAAAACTTTATTTAAATCTCCCATGTCTGGAAGCGGAAAATCAAGAACGACAACTTCCTTTTCCAGTTCAATTGGGACTTGCTGCATCGGTGACATCAAGATAACATTCTTGTGCAACCCCTTAAAGCTGGCGATCGCATCACGCAATGACCTTGTTGTCGCTGGCGCATCTATAAATGGATGTAAATCTTTAAGAATAAATATACCTGGTTCTTTCTGCCGGATAATCCATTCAACTGCCGCTTCCGGAGAAACGGTGTTATGTTGAGTGACGTTCCGGGGTTGACCATACTCCACGATGCCGTGAGTTACTGTCCAAACATACACTTTTCGCTGTGGCTTTGACGATTGAGCGATTGTAGAAATTGCCTGCTCAGCCCGCTCTTCCTCGGAGGTCACAAGGTAGATTAAAGGGTATTGAGCTTGAATGAGGATACTGAGCTCTTCTTTCATACATCGACCTACTTGAGACCTTTACAGACAGTACAGACTTCGCTTTGCTATGTTACGAACAGGGAAACTATGAATTTGATATTCATGATTCCTATTTAGCAAGGAACTAGCTCTTCCTTACCCTTTTGATTTTGGTTCCGATCCATTTCATCAATCGCAAGACGCTCTTGCTGATGACCAATCATTCCGGGTTGGTGACCCAGACTGACCAATTCTGCATCTCGCAGCACAACTGAAGTTTCGCAAGTTGGACAAGAATAAACTCTGTGCGTCCTTCCATATGATGCTTGTGCTTCCTCTACTAATTCCGAATTTGCCAGGTAGAAGTCTAAGGCACGTTCCGCTAGTTCTGACATCGGTTCCGAGTCAATTGCCGAGCGAATCTTTAACTTCCTGTGCAGTTCTGGCGACAGATACAATGTAATCTTTTGCTTAGCTTGCATATTACTTTTTAGCGGTCTTACCCGGGTATGTATATCACGATATCGGAACCTCAATTCCTTGTCAAGACGTCAAAGCGTTTTGACGCTTTTTTTGTTACATATCTTAATAATATAACAGAAGTACTATTGCCAGGGACAATGTAATAGTCGAAAATTCGACAACTCGTTTGAACAAAGGCAGAAGTACGTAAGCACTTCGCGACTAGCTTGAACGGGGCAACCTTCACTTCTTCACTTCCTGCTCCATCTTTGATGATTAGAGGGGACACAAACCTGGTAGATTTAGCTATCAGCGAGTAAAAACTGGTGAAAATGAAAGTCCTGGTTATTGGTGGCGATGGGTATTGCGGTTGGGCAACTGCACTTTACCTTTCAAATCGCGGTCATGAAGTTGGTATCTTAGATAATTTAGTGCGACGGCACTGGGATAACGAACTGGGGGTGCAAACTCTGACCCCAATCGCGCCAATTCAGCAACGTATACAGCGCTGGCACGATTTAACTGGTAAATCTATCGACCTTTTCATTGGCGATATTACTAATTACGAATTTCTGAGTAAGGCCCTGCACGCATTCTCGCCAGAAGCAATTGTGCATTTTGGTGAACAGCGTTCAGCACCTTTTTCAATGATTGACCGCGAACACGCGGTTATGACTCAAGTGAACAACCTAGTTGGTACATTGAACTTGCTGTATGCAATGCGGGAAGACTTTCCTAACTGTCACATGGTGAAGCTAGGGACAATGGGTGAATACGGCACACCCAACATCGATATCGAAGAAGGATACATTACTATAGAACACAATGGGCGTAAAGATACTCTTCCTTATCCCAAGCAGCCCGGTTCAATGTATCACTTGAGCAAAGTTCATGACAGCCACAATATCCACTTTGCTTGTCGGATTTGGGGATTAAGAGCAACAGATTTGAATCAGGGCGTTGTCTACGGTGTTTTAACCGAAGAGACAGGGATGGACGAACTGTTGATTAATCGCCTTGATTACGATGGCGTGTTCGGAACTGCACTAAACCGTTTCTGCATTCAAGCAGCTATTGGTCATCCGCTGACTGTTTATGGTAAAGGTGGGCAAACTCGGGGATTTTTAGATATTCGAGATACAGTACGATGTATTGAGATTGCAATTGCTAACCCAGCTGAATCTGGAGAATTCCGCGTGTTTAACCAATTTACCGAACAATTCAGTGTTGGTGATTTGGCCATGATGGTCAAGAAAGCCGGTAATGCAATGGGATTGAATGTTGAAATCAATCATTTAGATAATCCCAGAGTCGAGAGAGAAGAACATTACTTCAACGCCAAAAATACCAAATTATTGGATCTTGGCTTGCAGCCTCACTATCTTTCTGATTCCCTACTCGATTCTCTGTTGAACTTTGCTACTAAATATCAGGATCATGTTGATCAAAATCAAATTCTACCCAAAGTCTCTTGGCGGAGGAATTAAGTAAATCTTGAAGACCGCTGTTGACAAACAACGAGGTCATAACTCACCTACTCAGAATTTAATATTAGTCGCTTACCACCCAATGAGGAGTTGAGGTTCCAAGTCCCTAAAAATCTCACAACAGTTCCCTCAATGCTGAATACTCCAGTAGATGCTGTAACGTTATTCTGAGTTCTTTTTGAAGGAACGTTGACTATCTACAATATAGTCGTCATATTGTTATTCAGTATGACGACTAGTCATTTTAGAAAGATCAAGGATGAAATAAACATTCTTGACTACATGCTTTAGACTTCAAACCTTTGCCTTCATTTCATAGTTCATACAAGGCTAGTACTGAATACAAGTTTTATGCGAATTGCCCTGTTTACCGAAACCTTTCTACCCAAAGTTGATGGAATTGTAACACGCCTGCGTCATACCATTGACCATCTTCAGCGTAATGGTAACCAAGTCTTAGTCATTGCTCCTGATGGTGGCATTTTTGAGTATAAAGGAGCTAAAGTATATGGTGTCTCCGGTTTTCCCCTACCACTGTATCCAGAGTTAAAAATGGCATTACCTCGTCCAGCAATCGGTGAAGCTTTGGAGGGATTTAAACCAGATATCATTCATGTAGTTAACCCAGCAATTCTGGGATTAGCTGGTATATTTTATAGTAAATATCTAAATGTTCCCTTGGTCGCATCTTACCATACTCATCTGCCTCAATACCTTCAGCATTACGGTTTAGCAATGCTGGAAGGATTATTGTGGGAACTACTAAAAGCGGCTCACAATCAGGCAGCTTTAAATCTTTGTACCTCCACAGCAATGATGCAAGAACTCATAGCACACGGTATTGAAAGAGTAGATCTGTGGCAAAGGGGAGTGGATACCGAATCATTTCATCCTGACAATGCTTGTCAGCAAATGCGATCGCGCCTGTCGCAAAATAACCCACAAAGCCCATTGTTACTTTACGTAGGGCGTCTTTCCGCTGAAAAAGAAATTGAACGTATCAAACCAATCTTAGAAGCTATCCCCAAGGCACGGCTAGCATTAGTTGGAGATGGTCCCCATCGTCAAACATTGGAAAAATACTTTGCTGGAACAAATACTTATTTTGTTGGGTATTTGGTGGGTACAGAATTAGCTTCTGCCTTTGCTAGTGCTGATGCGTTTATTTTTCCTTCTCGAACAGAGACACTGGGATTAGTTCTTTTAGAAGCAATGGCAGGTGGATGTCCAGTCGTTGCTGCACGTTCTGGTGGTATTCCTGATATTGTGACAGATGGAGTGAATGGATATCTTTTTGAGCCAGAACAAGACGTTCAAAGTGCCATTGATGCAACAGTTCGTCTTCTACAACAGCAACAGGAACGAGAAACTATCCGTCAAAATGCGCGTCAGGAGGCAGAACGTTGGGGATGGGGTGCTGCTACACGCCAGCTAGAAAGCTACTATCAACAGGTGATTTATTCTGAACTACCAAAAGTGGCATAAAGATTATTCAGTAGGTGAGTACAAATAAACAGAACTATGTTACCAACGGTAAAAATGGCTTTAGATCCGGGCGTTCTGCGCACGACGCTCAAAAACAACTATTCCTAAGTCTTAGTTATAGTTCCACAGGGATAGAAAAACGAGTAATAGAACTCGATATAGAAAAGTATTTCAACAGGACAAGCCAGACAACAACAGAACCTTCGTAAAGTTCAACAAGGAAAAATTGAATGACCAACACACAAGCAAAAAGCTATTTGAAGACGAATTAATCCGCCTTTTTTACAAAGTCTTGCGGGGGAAGCTTCCCCCCCAGAGGTTTGCGCCAAAGTTGCCCAGTGTTAGATACTTTTGATCAAAAGCTTTTTTCTTTATAAAAAGTTACATATTTTATTTTGATTGTGCGAACCTGACTTGAAAGTAAGGATAGAGGGAGGAGTGAGTGAAGCGCGTTGCAAGAACGCCAAAATCTGCCGGGGGAAGTATCCTCCCGGCGAGCTTTGCCCCTAAGGGGCTAATGAGCTGTAGGCTGGGAGAAATCTTTTCATGTGTTTTAATGTACACAGTTCATCACGGCTACTTAGTTATTAGTTATCGGTTATTAGTAACTAAGTATTGGTTGTTCCTCGATCAACTAACTACTACCCACGACCTACTATCTACGATTTACCATATAATCTAAAATCCCCATGACACTCCTAAATCCTGGTAGCGTCCTGGCTACATTAACTGAATTGACTCAAGTGAATCGCACTCACTCCTTACTGTCTCGCGTCAAAAATCTTTCGGTTAACGAATTTGTTTGCTTACTTGACTTTATTACAGCCGAGTTTCAGCAGTTTCTTAGAGCAATCGAATTAATCAATAATGAAGCTTTAGAAACAATGCTAGAGAAAGTATTGGAGGCGATTACACTTAAAATTGGTCAAATTTTGCAGGCAGAACACACGACAATTTTTTTAGTTGACTACGATAAAGGTCAGTTATGGTCAAAAGTTCCTCAAGGGAACACCCAAAAGGCTATAGAAATTCGGACTTCTATGACTGCTGGTATTCCCGGTCATGTTGCGAATACAGCTCAATGTTTAAACATATCTGATACCTCTACTCATCCCCTTTTTAGTCCGGAATTAGAAAAACAATTGGGCTACAAGTTCCGCAATATATTATGTATGCCAGTTTTGAGCAGCAAAAACCAAGTTGTAGCTGTGGTGCAACTGGCAAATAAAACTCTGGGTACTCCATTTGATTATGAAGATGAAGTGCACTTTCGCGACTTTGCTTCTTCTATCGGTATTATCTTGGAAAGTTGCCAATCTTTCTATGTTGCAGCTCGCAATCAACGAGGTGCAACTGCTCTTTTACGCGCAACTCAAACTTTAGGACAAAGTTTGGATCTTGAAGCAACTTTGCAAATAGTCATGGAGCAAGCCCGGATTCTGATGCAAGCAGATCGCAGCACTTTATTTTTATATCGTAAAGAAATGGCAGAACTTTGGACTAAGGTAGCATCTGCAGATGGTACAACCACAATGGAAATTCGTATGCCTGATAACAAAGGTATTGCAGGCTACGTAGCATCTACGGGTGAAGCACTGAATATTCCCGATGCTTATAAAGATCCACGTTTTGACCCCACGACAGATCAAAAGACAGGGTATGCGACCCGCAATATTCTGTGTTTGCCTGTTTTTAACTCAGCAAATGAATTAATTGGCGTAACGCAGTTAATTAATAAGCATCAAGGTAATTTTTTTACCGCGTCAGATGAAGAATTTATGCGGGCTTTTAATATTCAAGCAGGGATTGCTTTAGAAAATGCCCGCTTATTTGAGAATGTTTTATTAGAAAAGCAGTATCAAAAAGATATTCTACAAAGTCTTTCGGATGCAGTTATTTCTACGGATATGGAAGGTAAAATAGTCACAATTAATGATGCCGCTTTACAGTTATTAGGCTGTCCTTTAAAAGAACCAAACGCAAAAAACAACAAGTATCTTTGGGAACAAAACTTGATTGGTCGCTTAGTCTGGGAGATTGTGCCTATTGATAATTTACAACTGCGACTACAAGATAGTTTAAAAACTGGAGCAAGACATTATGTACCAGAACAAAGTTTAACAGTAGGACTGTATGTAGAGACATTGTATGTAAAGTCTGTGCAGGATGCATCTGTCTGCATTCTGGCAGTACGCGATCGCACCAACCCAGACATTTTCATTCCTTGGAATCAACCTCCTAAAGCTAGATTGGCGTTGCTTGATGCAGACAATGTTCAGAAAATTGAACGGAGCATCAATCTAACCGTTAACCCCTTAACAAATCCAGAAGGTGGAGTAAAGGGTGGTTTAGTGGTTTTGGAAGACATCAGTCAGGAAAAACGCATGAAAACCACTATGTATCGCTACCTGACTCCCCGAGTCGCAGAACAAGTTATGGCACTAGGGGAAGATGCTTTGATGGTGGGCGAACGCAAAGAAGTTACCATCCTGTTTTCTGATATCAGAGGTTACACCACCTTAACAGAAAATCTCGGCGCTGCGGAAGTAGTATCTTTGCTGAATCAGTATTTTGAAACGATGGTCGAAGCAGTTTTTAACCATGAAGGCACCCTAGATAAGTTTATTGGTGATGCCTTGATGGCAGTGTTTGGTGCACCACTACCGTTAACGGAGAATCACGCTTGGAGGGCGATCCAGTCCGCTTTGGAAATGCGCCAACGATTAACAGAATTTAATCAGCGGCGAGTTGTCCTCAAACAGCCACAAATCCATGTTGGAATTGGAATTAGTTCTGGAGAAGTAGTTTCTGGCAATATTGGTTCTCGAAGACGGATGGACTATACCGTCATCGGAGATGGTGTGAATTTGAGTTCGCGCCTAGAAGGCGTTACCAAGGAATACGGCTGTGACATTATCTTAAGTGAATTTACGTACAAATTATGCAGGGAACTAATTTGGGTGCGTGAGTTAGACAAAATAAGGGTGAAAGGAAAATATCAAGCAGTCAATATCTATGAGTTGATAGGCGATCGCCACACTCCTTTAGATACCAACACTCAGGAGTTTTTGTTTCATTATCAAAATGGACGTAACGCTTATTTGTCACGCAATTTTCGATACGCTATTGCCTGCTTTCAATCTGCCAAAAAAATCCGACCCAAAGACCAAGCGGTTGATATTCACTTACAAAGATCTTGTAATTATCTTAATTTACCACCCAGTGATTCCTGGGATGGTGTTTACTGTATGCTGACGAAGTAGTCAAGGAATTATAGTCACTTCCTGCGTTTGGCGCAGGCATGTTTGTAAGGACAAATCAGACTCGGAACTACGTCCTAAAGGTTGGGTTAAGCTTGCTGAAAATTGACGAGTCATTAAAAACTCCCTTTTATTTACAGCAGTCGCCAGGTAGATTAGAACACGAACTAATGACAAAACACTGTCACCAAGAGACTTGAAAGTCTGTTAAGCGTTAAGCGTTTCCTGCTATATCAAGAAGAATTACCACAACAATGGGCTGCCACTCCTTCCATAACAATTTATTAGTAAAACCCATAAATTATTTATTGAGTCATTTTTGTAAACAGGTCGGTGACAACTTATTCACTGCTTCCTTGCTCTGTATCAAAAGGATGTTCGCCGATCCCCAGTTGTTTTTTGGAGTTTCTTAGATTTTTCCAAAGCTCCTTGATTTGATCGTACGCATCTTCTGGTGGTACTTTTCCGGCTGTTTCTAAATTACAAATGTAACTTACTTTTTGCGCGAATTCCTGTAAGTTCGCATTAAAAACCAGGTTTTCTGGCTTTACCTGACCATAGTAGCGACCACGAGGATAGAGAAAATCATTTTTATCTACCATTTTTCTCTCCATTTACGAAATCGGCCCCTGTTTTCGACTCTGAAGTCAATAACTACTAACCTCGGTTAAGTTTCCTTTGGTTACTCATTAACTTCTTTTGCCTTCAAATAATAATTGTATTCAATTGAACTGAAAATTTTCACCGGATATTGTAATATTTTTTACTCTTTAAGGATTCATCATTAATAATTTATCCAGTTAAAATTTCTGACAAGTTAATGTAAACAGCTATACTCTTATTTAAAAGTTTTTTGTTAGCTAGACACTAAAGCCTTAACCCAAAGTGAGCATTGATCCGGCTGTGTACATCATTTCTCTGTTATTTATGACTAATAACTAATGACTAAAGATAAAATGGTTAAGCCTAAAAGCATAAAAGCTGCCCATAGCTCAATAAACTTTACCTTTAGCCATGTCTGTTAAAACAAGAGTATACGAAGGCAAAGCTAAAATCCTCTACACGACGGATGATCCTGAAATCTTATTAGCTGAGTTTAAAGACGATGCAACTGCCTTTAATGCCCAAAAGCGGGGTAGTATAGAAAAAAAAGGGGTTATAAATTGTAGCATTTCCAGTCAAATTTTTCAGCAACTGGAAGCACATGGTATCAGGACTCACTATATAGACACCCCTGCTCCTGATCAAATGCGGGTCAAGGCATTGAAGATTTTGCCCCTAGAAGTCGTTGTTAGGAATATAGCTGCTGGAAGTTTGTGCCAACAAACAGGATTAGCGCTTGGGACTGTTCTAAAAAAGCCATTGGTCGAGTTTTATTATAAAAACGACCAGCTTGGAGATCCATTATTGACAAGCGATCGCCTATTCCTGTTGGAACTAGCAACTCCGGAACAAGTGGATACTATTGCTCATCTAGCATTACAAATCAACAAGTCTCTTTGTGACTTTTTCGGGCGGTGCGATATTACCTTAGTAGACTTCAAACTGGAGTTTGGCTTAGACGCGCAACAGCAGTTGCTATTAGCCGATGAAATTAGTCCAGATACAAGTCGATTGTGGGACAACTCCAAACAAAGTGATCCAAATCTCCGGGTACTAGACAAAGACCGTTTCCGTCGAGATTTGGGGAATGTAGAAAATGCCTACCAGGAGGTTTTACAACGAGTACTCAAAGCGATAGAAAGCAGCAATTGAAGTGACAGAGGATATTGGAGACTCTTTACTGGAAACTAGGTTATCCCCAACCCTTCATCGGTGATCCCCAATTCCTCATACTTCTGGTAAAAAGGACAAGTAAATGAGTTTTATCGAGTTTATGCCTTTTGCTATTTGCCTTATGAGGGTACATTGCAAAAGTAGAAATCTAATTTTACATAACCTTTGCTCGAAAGGATGATTGCTTCCGTGATGGTGTGTGGATGTGAAGAGGAATCTAAATAAAATGCGCTTATCTCCCGTTATAGTCACAGTTGTGGCGATTTCATCGCCTTTTGGTAGTTTAGTGAGTGCAAATGCACAAACTCTCAATAGTTCAAATTCAAACCAGACAGCAGAGGTTGTTAAACCGACAGCTGATCCGCAGCATAAAGTTGTCGGGGTTTTGCCAGCAACAGCCGCTGTGGCGAAACCGGAAGTTGTAGTGCCAAATTCCACAGAAAAGTCAACAACGACACAACCCCTCAACAGTTTTGCGCAGACAGCAGAGGCTTTAAAACCTTTAACTAGCCAAACGACACAACCTGTCAAAAATTTTTCGCACACAGCAGAGGCTTTAAAACCTTTAAACACTCAACAGTACAAAGTTTCTCAGAAACTTCCAACTTCAGCGGCTCTAATAAAAAGGCTGATAGTGGCAAAAAGAAGTTCCACCTCGTTAAAAACTGCACAAAATCTTGAGCAAACGCCTACTCCCAACACTCAACAAGATCAAATATCCCCCCAAACTCCTACTACCACTCCCGCACCAGGAAATAATAATCAGCTTCCAACCATTCAACAACAAACACCTGCTCCTAACAATCAACAGCAGCAGACACCTCCCCTAACTACTGGTACTCCCACCACGCCAAACCAAATTAATCAACCAGGAACTCAACCTGGACAAAATTCTCCACAAACACCCCTTCCTAACAATCAACAGCAGCAGACATTTCCCCAAACTCCCGGTACTCCTACCACGCCAGACGGAACCAATCAACCAGGGACTCAACCTACATCCCCACAAACTCCAGAAAGTCCCCAACCACAGCAATCCCCAGAAGCATCAGAACCCCGCGTACTGGTTTCTGAAGTGTTCATTAGATCTGAAACGAACCAACAACTCCCACAAGAACTCGAAGATCAAATTTTTCGAGTCATTCGCACCCAGCCAGGACGAACAACAACCCGTTCCCAATTACAAGAAGATATCAACTCCATCTTCGCCACTGGTTTCTTTTCCAACGTGCAAGCAGTACCCGAAGATAGCCCCTTGGGAGTGCGGGTAAGCTTTATTGTACGACCCAACCCCGTCCTGACTAAAGTCCAGGTACAGGCAAATTCTGGCACAAACGTTTCCTCCGTACTACCAGCTAATGCTACGGATGAAATATTCAAAAGCCAGTATGGAAAAATACTCAATTTACGTGACTTGCAAGAAGGCATCAAGCAATTAACCAAGCGCTATCAAGACCAAGGTTATGCATTGGCAAACGTGATCGGAGCACCGCAAGTCTCTGACAACGGCGTTGTCACCTTACAAGTAGCAGAAGGGGTCGTAGGAAATATCCGAGTACAGTTCCGCAATAAAGAAGGTCAGGTAACAAATGATAAGGGAGAACCAATCCGGGGACGCACACAACCTTATATCGTGACAAGAGAACTGGAATTGAAGCCAGGGAAAATCTTTAACAAAAACACAGTCCAAAAAGACTTACAAAGGGTCTTTGGACTAGGGCTTTTTGAAGATGTAAATGTTTCCCTTGATCCCAGCAAAGACCCCATTACGGGCGCAGCAGATCCCAATAGGGTAGATGTGGTTGTCAACGTGGTTGAGCGCAACAGCGGTTCGATTGGAGCTGGTGCTGGTATTAGTTCTGCTAGTGGTTTGTTTGGTTCGGTCAGCTATCAGCAGCAAAACCTCAATGGCAGAAATCAAAAATTAGGGGCAGAGGTACAAATCGGAACACGAGATGAATTTTTGTTTGACCTGCGCTACACAGATCCCTGGATCGGAGGTGATCCATATCGAACTTCTTACACAGCAAATCTCTTCCGTCGTCGGTCGATTTCCTTGATTTTTGAAGGTCAGGATCAAAACATTGAGACTTTTAATCCCAGCAAACCTGATGACGGTGGCGATCGCCCCCGCATCACGCGTTTAGGAGGCGGTGTTAACTTTACCCGTCCCTTGTCCAAAAATCCCTTCGAGAGGTCGCAATGGACCGCTTCAGCTGGTTTGCAGTATCAACGAGTTGCTATCAAAGATGCTGATGGCGATATTAGAAAGCAGGGACGTCTCGAAAAGGATACAAGCACCAATAATCTTATTGAGTTGAGCCAATCTGGACAAGGTGAAGATGATTTGTTGTTATTACAACTGGGTGTTGCACGTGATCTGAGAAATAATCCCTTGCAACCTACCAAGGGTTCTTACTTCCGCGTTGGTCTTGATCAGTCGGTACCCATAGGACTGGGGAGTATTTTCTTAACTAGGTTGCGGGGTAGTTACAGTCAATACTTCCCTGTCAGCTTTATTAACTTTAGCAAAGGACCCCAAACCATTGCTTTCAATCTTCAAGCGGGAACAATCCTGGGTGACTTACCTCCTTACGAAGCCTTCTCTCTTGGTGGTAGTAACTCCGTCCGAGGATATGACGAAGGAGGTTTAAGCAGCGGACGGAGTTTCGTACAAGCTTCGCTTGAGTATCGCTTCCCGGTATTCTCAGTAGTGAGTGGTGCAGTCTTTTTTGATTTTGGTACTGATTTGGGAAGCGGTACCAGACCAGCTGAGATACTCAACAAAAACGGGACTGGCTACGGCTATGGTCTTGGAGTACGCGTACAGTCTCCTTTAGGACCAATTCGTATTGACTACGGTATCAGCGATGATGGAGATAGCCGTATCAACTTTGGTATTGGGGAAAGGTTCTAAGTAATCATTAGTCATTAGTCATTAGTCATTAGTCATTTTTTGACAACTGATTAGAGACGAAAGACAAAAATACAATATGCAACAACACACATTAGCAGATGAAATCATTCAAACAGGGGTAGGACTGCATAGCGGAGTTACTACGCAAGTTCGGATACGACCAGACGTAGCCGGAAGTGGACGCTACTTTGTACGCGTGGATTTGCCTGATACTCCAATCATTCCAGCCCAAGTCGCAGCGGTTAGTCAAACTATGCTTTCGACTCAGTTGGGTAAAGGTGAGGCATACGTCCGTACAGTTGAGCATTTGCTGGCGTCCCTTGCTGCAATGGGAGTAGATAACGCCCGAATTGAAATTGACGGTCCAGAAGTGCCGCTTTTAGATGGTTCGGCAAAGGTGTGGACAGATGCGATCGCTCAAGTTGGCTTAATGTCACAAAACTTAACTGAGGACAAAGCTCCTCTTGTCATTGACCAGCCAATTTGGGTGCGTCAAGGTGATGCTTTTGCCTGTGCGCTTCCAGCCCCAGAAACTCGCTTTACCTACGGCATTGATTTCGATTTGGCAGCAATAAGTAATCAATGGCACAGTTGGTCTGCTCATGCGACAAGTGAAAATCCTTATGAGAGCTTTGTTACAGAAATTGCTCCGGCTCGAACCTTTGGTTTATTGCATCAAATCGAACATTTACAGCAGACAGGGTTAATTAAAGGTGGAAGCTTAGATAATGCACTTGTTTGTGGACCAGAAGGTTGGCTAAATCCACCATTAAGATTTCCAAATGAGCCAGTACGTCATAAAATCTTGGATTTAGTAGGAGATTTAAGTTTACTTGGAATTTTCCCCTGCGCTCATTTCTTGGCGTACAAAGCCAGCCACAATTTACACGTTCAACTGGCACAAAGGATTTTAGATTTTGGATTTTAGATTTTAGATTGGTTCTCAAATGCAAAATCCCAAATTCAGAATCAAAAGGGGAGGTTCAAATAAGCACCTACGAAAAAACCAAAATACAAATCACATAACAGTGTCAATGTCAACTGTCACCGAACAAACCAATACTATTGATGCTCCCACACCAGCATCTACCAATAATCAGCCAGATGGTACAAGCATAAACAAAGCGGACAATCAGATAATTTACTCTATAGAAGATATCCAAAAACTACTACCCCATCGCTACCCCTTTGCGCTCGTAGACCGGATTATTGAATATGTACCCGAAAAACGAGCTGTTGGCATTAAAAACGTCACGATCAATGAACCCCATTTTCAAGGTCATTTTCCAGGACGTCCAATTATGCCAGGAGTGCTGATTGTAGAAGCAATGGCACAAGTCGGCGGTATTGTTTTGACTCAACTTCCAGGGTTGGAAGGTGGGTTGTTTGTCTTTGCTGGTATCGATAAAACTCGCTTCCGCCGTCAAGTTGTACCAGGAGATCAACTGGTGATGACTGTGGAACTGTTGTGGGTAAAACAACGTCGTTTCGGTAAGATGCAAGCTCGCGCCGAAGTTGATGGTCAACTCGCTACTGAAGGCGAACTGATGTTTTCCCTCGTATCTTAAAAATTTGCTTTTGTGGTAAAGGCGTGGTAAAGGCATCACCGTGACGTGCCTTTATCAAATTCTGATTCAAACAGTGAACAGTGAAGCAGTCAGGAGTCAGAATTCTTTATTTCTTCCTTCTGAATACTGAATTCACAATTGCTGAATTCTGAATTCAAATTGATAACTGATAACTGGTAACTGATAAGGATATCAGTAAAAGACACAACCCACAATAGCATTATTATTTGAGTTCTATATTTTTCGACACCCTCACACTTGAGTAGCTTCGTTCACACTTTCGGCTACTAGCTAACTAAACTCTCAGCACTCAAGTCTGTTCTGGAGATGCACCCTTGAAAACCCTCATTCATTCTACTGCTGTTATTCATCCTAGTGCCCAATTGCACCCGACAGTCGAAGTCGGTCCTTATGCTGTTATTGGAGGGCATGTTAAAGTAGGTCCTGAAACCACCATCGGCGCTCATGCTGTACTAGAAGGACCTTTGGAAATTGGGGCACGAAATCACATTTTTCCGGGCGCAGTTATTGGCATGGAACCCCAAGACCGGAAATATGATGGCGAATTGAGCTGGGTAAAAATCGGAGATGATAATCGCATTCGCGAATACGTCACGATTAACCGCGCAACTGGTGCGGGTAAAGAAACTAGCATCGGAAACGCTAACTTATTGATGGCTTATGTCCATGTCGGTCATAATTCTGTGATAGAAGACAATGTGACGATTTCTAATTCTGTAGCGATCGCCGGTCACGTCCACATAGAATCACGATCAGTTATTAGTGGAGTTCTTGGAATCCATCAATTTGTCCATATTGGTAGCTTCGCAATGGTAGGAGGCATGAGCCGCATTGAGCGAGATGTCCCTCCATATATGCTCGTAGAAGGGAATCCATCCCGAATTCGTTCACTAAACCTTGTTGGACTCAAACGTGGTGGTTTTAGTACTGACGAGTTTCAAATTCTTAAAAAAGCCTTCCGCATTCTTTATCGTTCTGAGTTGCTCTTTAAAGACTCCTTAGAACAGCTAGAACTCCTAGGAGATACTCAACAATTACAGCATCTGCGTCGCTTTTTGCTACTTTCTCAAATGCCAGGAAGACGTGGCTTAATTCCTGGTAAGGGGAAAGTCGCCGCAAGTGACGAATCTTAAGTCAGAAAACAATGGGATAAGAAAAAATATAAGGGGAGATGAGGGAAAAGCGGACGAAATGAGAAAAGGAAATTATCCCTCTCTCCCTTCCTCTTTCCCTCCCTCCCTCTCTCCCGATTCCTACATTTATAAATGCGTATATTTATCAGTACTGGCGAAGTGTCTGGCGACCTGCAAGGATCGCTACTTATTACTGCACTCAACCGCCAAGCTGCGGCGGCTGGCTTGGATTTAGAGATTGTGGCGCTGGGTGGCGAAAAAATGTCTAGTGTTGGAGCCACCCTTATAGGTAATACTAGTGAGATTGGCTCGGTGGGTATTTGGGAATCACTGCCTTATGTGTTACCAACACTCCAAATGCAGCGACGGGCGATCGCCTATCTCAAACAAAATTCACCTGACTTGGTGATACTGATTGACTACATGGGACCAAATTTGGCAATTGGTAATTATATTCGCCGCAACTTGTCACACCTTCGTGTAGTGTATTATATTGCACCACAGGAATGGGTTTGGTCGCTTAATTCACGCAACACCAATATGGTTGTTGGTATAACAGACAAGCTGCTAGCAATCTTTCCAGAGGAAGCGCGTTACTTCCAACAAAGGGGAGCAAAAGTGACCTGGGTAGGGCATCCTTTAGTAGATAGAGTCCAAAACTTTCCCAGTCGAGAAGATGCTCGTGCCAAGTTAGGAATTGCGGAAGATGTGATCAGTGTTGCTCTTCTGCCCGCTTCTCGTCGTCAAGAACTGAAACTTCTTCTGCCTGTGATGTTTCAGGCGGCTCAGGTGATTCAAGCAAAATTACCTAATGTACACTTTTGGATACCTCTCTCTCTTGAAATCTATCGAAAACCTATAGAGAAAGCAATACAGCAGTATAATTTACGAGCTTCCGTGGTATCCGACAAAACTCAGGAAGTGATCGCCGCCGCTGATTTAGCAATCACTAAATCTGGTACAGTTAACTTGGAATTGGCACTATTGAAAGTACCTCAAGTTGTCCTCTACCGACTTCATCCAATCACGGCTTGGATTGCACGGAGTGTGCTCAAAGGTTCTATACCTTTTGCATCGCCACCTAATTTAGTTGTGATGAAGCCAATTGTGCCAGAGTTTTTACAAGAAAAAGCGACTCCAGAGAATATCACCGAAGCAGCGTTGGAAATACTGGTTAATCCGGAACGTAAAAAGCAAATTTCGGCAGATTATGAAGAAATGCGGCAGTGTTTGGGAGAAGTGGGAGTGTGCGATCGCGCTGCAAAAGAAATTTTGCAAATGCTACCAAATTTTGAGGATTAGATTTTCAATTACCTAATATCTTGCACCATGACTTTGTAAACTACCAATGCTTGTATTAAATAGTGTTTAAATTTATTCAAAAATAATATCCCGTTCCAGTTCGTTTTAATGGACTTCGTATATGAGCCTGGGACTTATAGTCCTAGGCGGACGAGAAGGGAGTCAAATAATATGTAATAACTTTGACATTTTTTTTACTAAGTGCAATGTAGGTTACGCTAAAAGTCAATCAGCCAAGCTAGCGGCGCTGCTAACAGCGCCCTTATTCGTTATCCTAAAATTTGCTTGTGAGTAGCTTAAATATCCAATATGATTCACAGTAATCAGAAACAAAGACCTATAGCTGTTGATTTATTTGCTGGTGCTGGTGGCATGACTCTTGGTTTTGAGCAAGCAGGATTTGATGTGCTTGCTTCTGTTGAAATTGATCCAATTCATTGTGCAACACATGAATTTAATTTTCCTTTTTGGGATATTTTTTGTAAAAGTATTATTGATATTACAGGAGTAGAAATAAGAAGGAACTCCTCTATTGGTGATAGAGAAATAGATGTCGTGTTTGGCGGACCACCATGTCAAGGTTTTTCCTTGATAGGTAAACGTATTTTTGATGATCCTCGTAATTCTTTAGTTAAAAACTTTATACATTTAGTTCTCGAATTGCAGCCAAAGTTTTTTGTTTTAGAAAATGTTAAAGGAATGACTCTAGGAAAGCATAGAGAGTTTATTTCAGTCATTATTAATGAATTTGAACAAAGTGGTTACAAAGTGAGCAAAGATTATAAAGTCTTAAATGCTGCTGAATACGGAGTGCCACAGAATCGTGAAAGACTATTTTTGCTAGGTTGTCGTCAGGATTTAGAATTACCAAACTATCCTGCAGCCCTGACTAGACCTGCAAAATTAAATAAAACAGCTTTTCAAAACCAACTACCATTAAGTCCAACAGTTTTTGATGCAATTGGCGATCTACCTGAAGTAGAAGATTATATAGAACTCTTTGAAAAAGATTCGGTGATTGCAGAATTTGGTAAACCAAGCGATTACAGTAGACAACTTCGTGGGCTTTGCTATACAGATAATGATTATTCATATGAGCGTAAATATGATTCTAGAATGCTCACCTCAAGTTTAAGAACAAAGCATACTTTTCAATCTATCAAGAGATTTGAAGCTACTCTTCCTGGAAAAACAGAACCTATTAGCCGCTTTTATAAACTTGCTCCTGAAGGAATATGCAACACACTAAGAGCAGGAACACCAAGGAATAGAGGAGCTTTTACTTCCGCTAGACCAATTCACCCATTCACTTCAAGATGTATTACTGTGCGTGAAGCTGCTCGTTTACATTCTTATCCAGATTGGTTTAGATTTCATGTCACAAAATTGCATGGATTTCGACAAATAGGAAATTCTGTTCCACCATTATTAGCTAAGGCAGTAGCATCAGAAATTATAAAAGTTCTTGGTGTTTGCCCATATAAACCTGGAGTTATACAAGAACTAGGAAACGAAAATTTACTAATGTATGATATGTCTAAGGCTGCTGAACATTACGGTGTTGATTCACGGATTATAGAATTAAGAAAAAGAAATTAGAAAATATTTATAACATTGTAATTGTTAAAATTCCAAGATGACTAACCCACTTGAATTAAATGACTACAAAAAAGAAATAGCGGATTTGTACAGCCGCAGAAGCCAAACCTACGATAATTCAGATTGGCATATTCAGATTGCTCATCGCCTGATTGAGTACGCACAAATCAAACCTGGACAACACGTTTTAGACATTGCAACTGGCACAGGTATGGTCGCGATTGAAGTGGCTCAAATTGTAGGATCTCAAGGACGCGTCGTCGGCGTGGATATTTCAACTGGAATGCTTGAGATAGCAAGGCAAAAGGTTGAAGGATTTGGTCTTGAGAATGTTGAGTTTCAACTTGCGGATGCGGAAGCACTGAACTTTTGCGCCGATAGTTTTGACACAATTTTGTGTTCTTCTGCGCTGATTTGGATGGCTGATATTCCAGCCACTTTGCGCCAATGGATGCGATTTCTCAAAGCAGGTGGACTTATTGGCTTTCATGCATTTGCAGACACTGCTTTTGTTGGAGGCGTTGTTGTGCAGAAAGTTGTCGAAAAGTATGGCGTTTCATTAGCGTTGAGTAAACCAACAGGAACAATTGAAAAGTGCCATGACTTGCTCCAGCAAGCAGGATTTGAGGCGATTGAAATCAAGCCTGAGCAGTATGGTAACTACATCAGCTTAGAGCAAGCAAAACAAATGTGGACAGGAGGTTCCCATCCAGCACCAGGACAATTTCCAAATCCCTTGTCGCAACTTTCATCACAGCAGTTAGCACAAGTGAAGGCTGAGTTTGAGACAGAATTAGAAGCATTAAAAACTGAGCAAGGGGTTTGGAACGATATGACGATTTTTTTTACATTTGGTCGTAAGCCAGTAGAATAGCGAAATATCATGCCCAAGCTCGGAAAAACGTGCCATCTTTCCAAACTGCAGCACTACGCTGCTCGATTGCAGCTAATTCCTTGTCACCAAGAGGTTGGAAAGCTTGAGCAACATTGACGTTATCTTCCAATTGCTTGATAGTTTCAGCCGCAATAACGCAACAGTGAACACCCGCTTGGGACAAACTATATCCCATAGCTTGCTGCATGCCACTTAATCCGCCGGGTTTGAACAACCGACCATAAGCTGGTACTTTCATCGCAATCACGCCAACATTCTTTTGTTGTGCGATCGGAAGAACAACTGGAAGAAATGGACGCGGGTGGTGTTTGTCAGCAGCGTTAACGGGGATAAGCGTTGTGTGGAACGGATAGCGACGCAATCCTTCAGCAATCACTTCTGGATCGTGGTGTCCGGTTATGCCAACAAAGCGGACGAGTTTCTGCTGCATCGCCTCTTCTAAAGCTTTGACTGCACCAGATGAACTAAAGATGGTGTTGAGTTCTTCGCGCGAAGAGACGTGATGCAATTGCCACAAGTCAAGATGATCTGTGTTTAAACGTTTAAGACTTCTTTCTAACTCTCGCCACGCACCATCACGATCTCTTTTATCTGTCTTGCTTGCCAGAAAAATTTTTGACCGATAAGATGGTAGTACTTTCCCTAAATAATCTTCACTTGGTCCGTAGTCAGCTGCAGTATCAAAGTAACGAATGCCAAGTAAGAGTGCTTTCCTGATAATTGCGACAGCATCACGTTCTTTCCCTTCCGAAGACAGAGGCGTTTGACCTGCTCCTCCTAAGCCAAAAATGGGAACTTTTACGCCTGTGCGTCCCAGCACTCGTTCTGGCATAGTCGCTGGTGGTTTAGCAGTGTCAGCAACTTGTTGTTGCAAGGTAGATGCTCCTACAATACTGCCTGTGACAGCAACACCAGTGATAAGGAAGTTACGCCGCGTCGTGTTTCCTGACATAGTTTGCTTACTGGGATAAATCTGCTTTTCTTTCTGTATATTAGCCCAGAGTCACTGTGGGCAGTGGATTGTAAAAACTAATTCAATACGGCATTTTGCCTAGCAAACTCCCGATGAATTTGATATTGGATAATTTTTTGCTGTGCCATTGAGTAATCCTGACTAGAAGCTGGCACGTTTTCTAAAAGTCTAATTGCTTGTTCCCACCGATTAAGAACAATTTGCCACTCATCTCTACTTTGCGCTGACTTTGTTAGCTGTGCTGCGACTTTACCTTTGCTAATAGCGCGATCAAAAGTGTTATCTTTAGTTTTAGCACCAGGTTCAGGAGTAAGTCCTAGTGGTCTTTCTAAAGAGATACTTGTAGATGAGAAAGTTTGTTTCACTTCTGGTAAGTTAGCAAACAGATATACCCATAAAACAACTATAGAAATTAAACCAAATCTGAAAAATCTCTTGGGCAACTTTCGATTTTTCACAATAAAATCAACGATGGTTGGCTTTTTCGTTGGTACTTGAGCAGTTTTTTGTATTTCTGTAGCATCAGTTTTCTTTAACTGGGTGTCATCAGTCTTAACATCGGTTGGCGCATCATTTCTTGTCTTTGCGCTTTCCGATTGAGCATCATCAATATCAGCAAACATCAAATGGAACTTAAATGAATACTCAATTTGGTAAAAAATAGCAGCGCTGATGATCCAGAAAATAGCAAAAATTGCTTGTATGTTTTTGTGAGGTTGAGTGTGGCTGTTAATGATTGTTTCGTAGTTGAGTTTAAATAAAGGTAAAAAAGGACTAGAAAGCAAGATTGCAATTAAAGTAGAAAGGACAAACACAAGCCAACTATATAAACTTTCCCACCAACTTATCAATCCAGGAACAAATCCTTTGATATTGATTATCCCTTCTCCTGGAATAGCGCTGATGAAGCGACTAATAAAAAAGTGATGAAAAAAGGCGATCGCAGGTATCGGTAATATAGCGACTAATATTACCGATATGGTAAGTAGTTCTGGGTTGTCTGACCATTTAGCGAAATTAAAGTCCAAACCATTGCTACGCCTTATCAAAGCGACCAACCCAGTCATAAACATTGATAATATCAAGGCGTTTAACCAAGAACTGGGGTAAGGAAACCATCTGGGTAATTTAAGCTTTTTCATCTCACACCTACTTTGCTTGACTTAAATGGACAAATGTCTACATTTCCAAAAGACAGGGTAGTTGCGCAGCTGGTTGTTGCTCGACCTGATCATTGCAACATTAGACTGTAACATATCGACAGCAAACTTTTGTTGCATTAAACAATACTGGTGTGCTAATAAGCAACCTATGGAATCTCATATAAAAATGTATTTTATTGCATCTATCCAAAGTATGAATTAAAATCTCTTAAGAAAAAAGAGTAAAGTTATACACTTCCAGATTCAGAACAATTTCCCAAACTCCAAAATTTCAACTCAAGCTATAAATATGAAGATTTCCCAACGTCATGCTTGGTCTTTAACAGTGGATGAAGCTAGAAACATTCAAGAAACGCTTAGATATGAGGTCATTACCGAAGATAAACTCAAACAACCTATACAGTATGTAGCTGGGGTAGATATGGGTTTTTAAGCGGATGGGACAATTAGCCGTGCAGCTGTCGCAGTGCTAAGTTTTCCTGATTTACAGCTACAAGAAACAAGCCTAGCACGCCGTCCGACAACATTTCCCTACATCCCTGGCTTCCTCTCATTTCGTGAAATACCTGCTGTACTAGATGCACTGGAAAAGATTCAAACAATACCAGATCTTATTTTGTGTGATGGACAGGGAATAGCCCATCCTCGAAGATTTGGTATAGCTTGCCATTTGGGTTTAATTGTAGATATACCGACAATTGGTGTTGCTAAATCGTTGCTTGTTGGTAAGTATGAAGACTTGCCAGAAACACGCGGTAGTTGCGTACCACTCATAGATAAAGAAGAAACAATTGGAGTTGTTTTACGGACGCGTACAAAAGTAAAACCACTTTATATATCTAGCGGTCATAGAATTAGTTTACCTACGGCAATTGATTATGTATTGCGTTGTACCACAAAATATCGATTGCCAGAAACAACACGCATTGCTGATAAACTTGCCTCTTCAAAATAAGCCAGAGAAATTCTATCTCGTCTGTTGCAAGATACCTATTATCGCGATTCAAGATCTCAATGAAATGACAGGTAGCTTGCGAGAACAAGTATCCAGAATTGAAGTCAGTTGTTCTAGACTAGAAAACTCCAAGCTTTTTGCGAACTGGGACTTTTGCCAGGAGCAACAGACCTTGATGGGTAAGACCAACAGAACTAGCAACTGCTGCATACCCTTACGCAAAGTATCCTATAAATTATGACTCCTGAAACAATCAATAATCCATTTCTCCGTCTTAAAGTTCGCTCTTTGCTGCTGCGACTTTTCCTCATATCTTTTGTCCTTGGTTTGGCGCTGGGGCTAATTCAAGTGACCAAACCGTTGAATTTCAATCCTCAAGTCTTAAATCTCGTCCTTTACATTTTCGTGTTTGGCTCACTTTGCCTCTGGATACTGGCAGACTTCAAGCGCTTAGGAATTCACCTTAACTACGTTGTTGGTCGATTGCCAAATAACCATAAGTGGTTGCCGAAGGTAGGCTTAGTTATTCTGTTGATTTTATTTTCTATTGGTTCCTACTTAGTCTTGTTGTACCTACTGTCATTAATGGCTCCATCACTTGTAGATAGAATCCTATATGACGTTGCCAAAACCCCAATACCTCAAAGGACTGCACCAGTGTTGTTCAATTTGCTGCAAGCGATCGTGTTAGTGGTTGTCGCCCCAATTACGGAAGAATTCCTGTTTAGGGGGATTATTTTGCAGCGCTGGGCAAGTAAGTGGGGCATTCAAGCAGGATTGTTGGGTTCATCGCTATTGTTCGGCATTGGGCACGCGAATTTTCTGGGATTGTCTATGGTAGGAATGGTTTTAGGGCTGTTGTACATCCGGACACGCTCACTGATCGTACCCATTGCCTGTCATGCAATGAATAATTCTTTTGTAGTGGTCATGAGCCTGTTAAATACTGTTTCAATACCTACCCCAACCATGAACAACTTAGAACAATTACGTCATAGCTTGTGGTTAGGTATCCTGTTTATAGTTCTCTCGTTACCTCTTTTAGTACGCTTTGTTTCCCAAAACTGGCCACGCAAAGATGCTGCTATGCCTTACTTCATCAATTCTTCGCAAAAAGAGTCATAAAAAAATTACACAATAGATATAGAAATGTATAGAATCTTATAAAAATATAAAAAACACATTTTAAAGATGCAGACATTTGAAGCAAGTTCCTTAATGCATCTGTCAGCTGTACCAAAACGTTGCCAGCCTCTAAAAATTGTGGCGTTAGGAGATAGTTTAGTATATGGATTTGGCGATCCAGAAGGAGGCGGCTGGGTCGAACGACTACGACGATGTTGGATGTTAGCAGATAGCCCAGGTCATGTTCTTTACAATTTGGGGGTGCGGGGCGATCGCATTCAGCAAGTATCACAAAGGCTAGGAGTTGAATTTCGCCACCGTGGTGAACTGCGAAACCAGGTTCCCGACTTGATTATTCTTTCAGTAGGAGTCAATGATTCTGCACGGCTAGGTCGTCTCAACGGACGAAACTATACAGATTTTGCGGTTTTTGAATCACACATTGCATTTTTACTTGACCAGGCACAGCAATTATGTCCGGTTTTATTCGTAGGCATGGTACCAGTTGATCAAGCCAAAATGCCATTTATGAATTGCTTTTACTATAATCATGCCGACCAGCACCGTTACAAAGAAGCGATCCGAGTTGCTTGTACCGCAAGAAAAATTCCCTATCTCGATATTTTCCAAAAATGGATGGAGCGCACTGAAGCTTGGAGACTCAAACGTTTGAGCAAAGACGGTCTTCATCCAAATACACTTGGGTATCAAACTCTCTTGGAAGATGTTATCAGTTGGGAAGCGTTTGCTTCTTACAATTTTAGTTCGTGTGAGTGAAAACTAACTGCTATAGAAACCCTAGACAAGTCTAGACATTTGCTTCTTTCTTCATAGGGAGCATGGGAGCGGTTATCCCTCAGAAAGCATTCACGTCTTAGCCAGACGCGATACGCCACATGCTAACTCCTGCCCAGACGCTGTGCGTATGCCTACGGCACGCCTTACGTCTAACGCCCTTGGCGTGCGCTTTGCGCTTACAAGCCGGAAAACCCTAGTGGAGCAATGGCTCAGGTTGATTGCGGCATTTAAATCCCTATCAATTACGTGTCCACAATGCTCACAATTGTAGACACGTTCACTTAATAGCAAGGATTCTTTTTTACAGCCACATCTACTACAAGTTTTGGATGATGGGTACCATCTATCCGCTAAAACTAACTTGCTTCCAAACTTCTTGCATTTGTATTCAAGCTGTCTTTTGAATTCATAAAACCCAGAGTCAGCTATGGATTGCCCAAGTTTATGGTTTTGCATCATGCCATTTACTGCAAGTCTTCGATTACTACAAGCGCGTGGTTTTTGCATAAGTAATTCGTGACTTAATGAAGCGAGTCTTTGCGAATGCTTGAAACGCGGTTATGATGCTTAGCTAGTTTGATTTTTGCCTTATGACGATTGCTACTACCTTTGGTTTTTCGCGCCAAAGCTTTAGACAATCGCTTCAGCTTTTGAATGTTTTTCTTATAGGCTTCTGGATTAGGGAATGTAACGCCAGTGCTAAGCGTAGCTAGTTCCTTAATGCCTAAATCCACTCCTACAACATCTACAGACTTAGAGCTTGGCTCAGTTTCGACACAGTGTGCAAACGCAATGTACCAGTCATCTGCTATCCGAGATATTGATAACTTAGTCGTCGTAGTATGGGGCAAACCTTCGCAAGTCTTAACCCAGCCAATGGTCGGTAACTTAACACGTACGCCGCCTATAGGAATGGGTTTTCCAGCTGCGTTAATAGTAAAAGAATCATTCTGACCTTTGTTTTTAAACCTAGGATATCCTCCCAGGCCCTTAAAGAATCGGTCATAGGCAGCACCTAGTTGGTCAAAAGCATATTGAGTTATTTTTTGACAAATACCTTTGTGTTTGATCCATTCCAACTGAGTTTTCACTGAGTTGTTAAAGAACTTTTTGAGCAGGAATTTATTCGGCTTGAATCCATCTTGATATAAGTTCTGCCAAGTCGCCAAACCCCAGTTATAAGTAAACCGCGCTATGCCTGCGTGTTTGCTCATTATTGTTTTTTGCTCTGCTGTTAGCTTCAACTTAGTCTTGATGGATAAAAGCATTGAGCGACCTCAAGGTTTGCCACATAAATATTAGTATACTAATATTTAAAAGTTTTAAAGGACTTTTAAAAGAAAAAACAAACTTGGTGCGCTTCCTTTCAATGAAGAGCCGTTTGACAAGTCTCCTGTCTGTCTTAAAGTGCGCGAAGGCGTTAAAGAAAAGTTAAAAGCCATTCCTGACTGGCAAGAACAGCTAAGAGGTCTCATTGATGAATTGATTAAAAATACGGGAGATATTTGTAAATGAATGACTATGTTTGTCTAGGTTATTTGCTACTTAGGACAAGCTCTAAGCTAATCCGCATTCAAGCTGCAATATAGACGTTATTTCCCTTATGTTTTATTTTGCGATGCCAGTTAATAACTAACTCACCTTGATTTAATAACTTATTTAGTAAAGATTTCAATTCATCTAATGACTTAAACAAACGATGAGCGATGTATTCTTTACATGAATGCCAGACTAATTCAATCATGTTATAATCAGGACTGTAAGTCGGTAAAAATTCTAAAATAAAATTAGGGAACTCTTGAGATATTTTAGCGAGAATCTCCTTACGTTTATGAAAACTAGCATTATCTAAGATTAAAATAATCTTAGATCCAAGCTTTGAAAAATCTTCCGAGCGGTTTCCTTTGTTTACCCACTCTTGTTTGATCAACTCATTTAAGTGTTGTAATTGCTCATAAAAAATATCTGCATTACCTTTTTTAATAAAAAAACATACCCGCTTACGATCTGCTTCTCTTATTGCTCCCATCACATTAAGACGACCATGCCGCCGTTGACCGGGAAGATTTTTACGTTTTCCTTTCTTACCCCAATTCTGACGTCGAATCACACGTAAACTAAAACCACTTTCATCCCAAAACCATACCTGTAAACGCTCTGGTTGTTCTCGTGCTATTGATAAATATTGAACAAGTTTTTCTTTAAACTTTGCTCTCTCTACTGGATTTTGTTTATCTTCTAAGTCATATTTAGCCCAAATATAACTATACTTTTTTTGCTTTAATATCCTCCTCACTTGCGAGCTACTTAATTCAATCCCAGTTTGCTCACTTAAATATGTGGCTAATCTTTCTGCTGTCCATCTTCCAAATTCGTAACCCAAATCTGATGGTTCTTTATCAACTGTTTTTAATAATAGTTCAATGTATTCAGGAGTCGCTTTCCAGTAATGCTCGTACTCTCTTTTATTATGTAATGTTTCTAGATTATCTGGGTCTCCGTGCATACACCAATATGCTACTGTTCTAAGCGAACAACCTAAAAAATTAGCAATTTCTTGTTGTGTTCTCCCATCATTTTGGAGCAGAATAATTAAAATTCTTTCTCTAACGTGCGGTAATTCACTCTCTTTTAGAGCTTGTTGTAGCTGAGTAACTTGTTCCGGCGTTAAAAAGTTCCTTGCTGGTGGTGGCATAGTTACTTTTAGGTTACTTTACCTTTTTATTATGCAACTTAAATGCCGATTAGCTTACAATCTCATCCACTGGCTTAAACTCCTGTACCTTTGGGTAGATGTAAGAAGGACTCTTAAATATGCTAGATTTAATCGCTGCTATCCCACGTAGTATCGTTCGAGCGCTATTCAAAATCAAAAGTATCTGCACCCCTTGTTGACGTGAAGGCAACTGTTCCGCAAGACATATTTATCGGCGACAGCGAGATTGCAATGCTGATGCGATCGCACTCCTGGTCAACTTTCAAACGCAGTCAAGTTCACCGATGTCGGCGGACCAGTAGACATCCGATTGCAGCGCGTTGGATCTTGTGCCCAAATCACCGTCAGCGATACGGGTAAAGGCATTCACCCGGACTTTCTCCCCCATGTGTTTGAATACTTCCGCCAAGCAGATGCTGCTCAGCGACATTGGCATGCCAGAGATGGATGGCTACACACTCATGCGTCAAGTGAGAACTCTGCCACCAGAGCAAGGTGGGCAAATTCCGGCAATCGCCCTCACGGCATATGCCGGGGAAATTGATTATCAGCAGGCAATTTCAGCAGGTTTTCAACAACATATTTCAAAACCAGTAGATCCAGCAATATTAGTTGAGGTCACTTCCAACTTAGTTGGACGCAGCGATTAACTTAAGCAAAAGAAGCGATTGTCAGAAAACGCACTTCTATGGGGCGATCTGCGCTTCGCACAGCAGCGAAGCGATCGCTCGTTCGATCACCATCAAATCATTATTCAGACTGTTAATAACTCTGAGGAGCTGATCAATCTGATTTTTGAGACTTAAGCCAGTTTCTTGATAAATGTACTTCCGATTCAAAGCCTCACGAGCCAAATCCAAACGTTCTTTTTTCAAAGCTACCACAGCGACTTGATGCCATGGTTGGATTTCATCTTCAGCTTGCTTGTACTGTAATTCCAATTGCTTAAGGTTTGCTGTAGCGCTGTCAATGCTTTGCTGTATGCTGGGTCTTATTTTGTAAAGAGTGTCGGATTTGTCCAGAACTTTCGATAAACCGTAAACCCCAAGTCCAACCACTGCGCCTGCAGTCACGACATGAGCCATGCCTATACTAAAACCCGCTGCAACCACAACTAATCCCATATTTCCGATTGTTGCATAAATACCCGCACCGCCAGCTGAGCCAAGTGCTGCTGCACCTACAGCCAAAGGGTCTTGATTTTCCACTCCTTTTTTGAGTCCATAAGCAGTAGCTCCAGCAACCGTCCGCGCAGCTATCAAATGAGGGGCATAAATTCCCACGGCTGTGCCTATACCAGCTAGACCCATGTTCCCAACCATAGCAGAAATTCCCGCACCCGCTACACTCACATCTTGCACCAATAAAAAATGATGTTGTTTTGACACACAGTAACAACCCTAAAATCCTTATTTAACCTATAAAAGCCAAGAAAAAGACTGTAGCTTTATTGCACTGCTTTTAACTAAACCCAGGGTTATACGGAAAGGTGCAAGATCTGAGTACACCTCCTCCAGCAATAAACATTTCTCCTTCTATCCGGTTGAAATTGCCTGCAATATCATTCAAGTTTGCTTTTATGACTCGGTTAACGCGTTCGCTTAATCCCATAGTTTTTCTTTCTTTTTGGCTTATTTAAGCTTTTCTAGCCCTGTCCTTAGTCAACCTTCATGCTCATATCTGATACTTACGCAAAGCGTATGCCACTTTGTTACTTGGTTCATTAGACATTTGATAGAAATAGGTAATGCATACTGATCCATAACGGGCTTTGCAAGCTATAACGGCGCTTGTTAACAACAATTAACGCCACGAATTACTATAAGTAAACTAGATAACGTTGACTTGACATATTAAAGGGTTATAAAGAATCATCTTTAGACCACTGGATAGTCGATTGTGAGGAAAACATGCAGACAGTTATTCTCGTTCTCGTTGAAGTGCTAATTGTTATCGGACTGTCACGCCTAGTAGGACTCGCCTTCCGGTGGATTAACCAACCATTAGTCATTGGAGAGATTGTTGCTGGGATAATGCTCGGACCATCTCTTTTTGGTTTGGTTGCTCCAGGATTAGCATCTACCTTATTTCCACCCGAAACAATTCCCTTCCTGAATGTGTTGTCTCAGGTAGGGTTAATTTTCTTCATGTTTTTGATTGGGTTAGAGTTAAACCCGAAATACCTCAGCGGCAATTTAGAGGTAGCAATCTTAACTTCTCACGTCAGTATTTTAGTACCGTTTTCATTAGGAACGCTGCTAGCAGTTCTGCTGTATCCTCTAGTATCCAATGCTAGTGTGTCGTTTACCGCCTTCGCACTGTTTCTGGGAGCAGCAATGTCGATTACTGCTTTTCCAGTATTAGCACGGATTATTACTGAGAACAATTTGCAAAAAACACGTTTGGGAACTTTGGCGCTGACTTGTGCTGCAGTAGATGACGTCACTGCTTGGTGTTTGTTAGCAGTGGCTATTGCTGTTGCACATACTGGTAGTTTTGTCAAAGCTATTCCCACGATTTTATACTCCCTGATCTACATCGGCTTCATGATGACAGTAGGGCGAATTTTCTTGAAACGCCTTGCCAACTACTACCGTCGGACTGGACGCCTCAGCCAATTAGTTCTAGCTTTGATTTACATGGGAGTGGTTGCTTCTGCCCTAATAACTGAACTGATTGGTATTCACCTCATATTTGGGGCATTTTTACTAGGAGCAGCCATGCCAAAGAATGCAGGTTTAGTGCGGGAATTAGCAATAAAAACCGAAGATTTTGTGCTGATATTTCTGCTACCAGTGTTCTTTGCTTATAGTGGTTTGCGGACGGAAATTGGTTTGCTGAATAAACCAGAATTATGGGCACTATGCTTAGCTGTGCTCGCAGTGGCAATCATAGGTAAATACGTCGGAACTTATGTAGCAGCGCGTGTCAGTGGTATAGATAAGCGAGAAGCCTCAGCACTAGGTTGGTTGATGAATACTCGGGGCTTAACTGAGCTGATAGTGCTAAATATTGGTCTGAGTCTTGGAGTCATTTCGCCGCTACTATTTACCATGTTGGTGATAATGGCACTAGTCACAACATTTATGACTTCGCCACTGTTAGAGCTGACTTATCCGAAAAAGCTGATCAAGTTGGATGTGGTTGAGCAAGAACCAGAAGAAAAAGAAACAAGCACCTCTGGTGGTGAAGATTTTTACAATCGTCCTTACGGAATTTTGGTTCCAGTCGCAAATCCCAACAGCCAAAAAGGTTTGATGGAGTTGGCTGTTGCGATCGCAATCAACTATCGACAACCCGCCGTCGTTTACCCACTCAGTTTGATTGAACTGCAAGAAGACTATGGCTTTGAAAGTACTCCACAAGAAGCAGATCGAGTTATTACACAGCGTCGCCAACAGCTAGAAGAATTGATTTCACGTCTAGAACCATCAGAAGCACGCTCCTATATGCATCCTATTGTTTGCACATCGAGCAATGTTGCACGAGAAACAGCACGGATTGCCTTACTTGAGCAAGCTAACTTAATTTTAGTAGGATGGCATCGTCCAGCTTTTAGTAAGAATCGCTTAGGTGGACGAGTTGGTCAAATTCTCACCAATGCACCAGTAGATGTAGCGGTGTTTATAGATCGAGGACAAGAGCGTTTAGAAAGGTTGTTGGTTCCTTATTCTGCAAACATTCATGACGATTTGGCAATGATACTGGCTTTGAGACTGCTAATAAATCGTGATACCTGCCGATTACAGGTTTTACAGGTTGTAGCAGAGAATCAAGTCAGAAATGAACTGAGTTACGAGCTTCACAACGTGATGGAGCAATTGCCTCAAAGTGTACGCGATCGCATTGACATCAAAATAGTGGAAGCTATAGAGCCTATTCAAGCTGTAGTCGCAGCCTCTGAAGCAGTTGATCTGACTATTGCTGGTACGAGTCGCGCTTGGGGTATCGAACGTCAAACCCTGGGAAGATACACAGATCAACTAGCTATTGAGTGTCGCTCCTCACTACTGATTACTCGTCGCCACAGTCAAATTAGTTCTCATATTACTTCCATTCTTGCTAACGATAAATTAGAGATCATCAATTAGCTCAATAGTGAATTCTGAATGATTAATAGAAAAAATATAACGTTTCTTCTGACATCATTCAGGATTCATTATTCTCCTTTGTTTTCTATCACCCTTTATCTTCAGAACCATGAGTCATTTCAATCTTAAATCTTTGACTTTCTACGCTGTGGCAATAAGTTCAGTACTGCTTTTGTTTAAAGTAGTAACTGCTTATGGAGAAAGTAGTCTAAAAGCACCGCTTGAGATTGACAGCAACTATCGCCTCATGTTGAGTGAAAAATTACCCATCTGTGATCAATCGGGTTTTTTGCTCTTAAATCTTCAGCAATCAGGAATTTACTTAAATGGTTTATTAGTGCCAGACAACTCCATAAAAACTTCAAAAGTGTCTAAAAAATCTTCACTTATGGGTAAAATTAAAAATCAAGAATTGAATTTATCTGGAACAATTCAAAAGCACATTCTATGTAATACTCCAAATGTTCAAAAACAAACAAACCTTATCCCAGTCAAACTACAAATTCAGTTGGTAAAGAAACGAGATTTAATAGGCAAAATCAATGTCAGTGATAATTCCAAAACGATTGGATTAACAGCAATCCCACAAAAAACGAAAGAAAAATCTGAGGAGCCAAAGAATCATTGAACGGGAGCATCCCAAAGGTGTAAAATTATCTTATTTTCTAGTGTGGGCAAGATGCCTGCTTCAGTTATAAATTAGGGAGCAAGATGCTCCCAATAGCGTTTTTTGCAAAATTGGGATGCTTTCCATTGAACACCCCCTACTCCCTTAGGTGCAAGATTATCGATCCTCAGATCTTGCATCTAAGGGAGTAATAGCATTTCTATAAATCCGTCCAAAATATAAATGAGGCACAAAAAAGTGGTAGGCGGTGAGGTTATTTCTATGTATCTTCATACTGGAGTTTAGACTAAAGGCAGGCGATCGGTAAACAAAGGAAAGCATGTGTTGTTGGTATAAAATTTTGGGAAAGGCAGTCTGTGATTAACACAGACCCCCTTGGGCAGAAGATGAGAGAAGAACGACCAACTCTCACCTGCCAATATGAAACTTGTCAAACTTCAAGAATTTCGTCAAGCCGCTTACAAGCTTTTAGGCAAAGCCCATGATGCTA